>JBKQQE010000173.1:0-6962 GCA_052326245.1 Xanthobacteraceae bacterium
ATCGTGGTGGGGATCTATCCGACCAATCCGTGGGTCGAGCTGCAATATATCGTCCGCCACAGCGGGGCGCGCGTCGTCGTCACCGGCGACCAGGAACAGACCGACAAGGTGCTCGACGCGATCGCCAACGCAGGCGGCCTGGACGCGGTCGAGGCGATCGTCTGCATCGACATGAAGGGCATGCGCAACTATCGTCAGCAGCAGCTGATGTCGTTCGAGGCGCTGTGCGAACGCGGCAACGCCCACGCGGCGGCCAATCCCGACGCCAACGCCACCGTCGATCGCCTCACCGAGCAGGCGTCGCCCGACGATACCTGCATCTTCGTCTATACCTCCGGGACCACCGGCCCGCCCAAGGGCGCCATGCTGTCACACCGCAACCTGATCTACGCCGCCTATGCCTATGCGGAAGCGGTCGAGATCGCGGACAAGCCGTTCGAGTCGGTGTGCTATCTGCCGCTGTGTCACGTCGCCGAGCGCTGCTATTCCGAGGTCATGCAGCTCGTGCTCGGCGGAACCGTCAGTTTCGCGGAATCGATCGACACGGTGGCGGCCAACATTCGAGAAATCGCGCCGACGTTCTTCGTCGGCGTGCCCCGCATTTACGAAAAACTCCAGCAGAACTTCCTGTTCAGGCTCGGCGAGAGCGGACAGCTTCGGCAGCGACTGGCGCGCGTCTGCTTCGGCTGGGGCCGCAAATTGTCGGATCGCCGCCAGGCCGGGAATGGCCGCGAAACGTTGGCCGACCGGGCGGCCTATGCGCTGCTCTATGTTCTGCTGTTCCGAAACGTCCAGAGACATCTTGGTCTCGACCGCAGCAGGCACCGGCTTTGCGCCGGGGCCTCGGTATCGCCGGAAACACTGCGGTTCTTCGACGTCATCGGCCGTCCGGTGTCGCAAGGCTACGGGCTCACCGAATCCGGCGGCGTCGGCTTCATCCAGCACGGGGCGCACCACCGCCTCGGCGGCTGCGGCCTGCCGCTTCGCCTGACCGAGTGGCGGCGCGACAGCGACGGCGAGATTCTCCTGCGCAGCCCCGGCGTCTTCAGGGGCTACTTCCTCGACGAGAAAGCGTCGAGCGCCTCGCTCGAGCCGGGCGGCTGGCTTCGCACCGGCGACATCGTCGACGTCATGGACAACGGCGAGATTACCGTCGTCGACCGCAAGAAGGCCATCATCATCACCGCGGGCGGCAAGAACATCGCGCCGTCGGAGATCGAGAATGCGCTGAAGGACAGCGAGTTCATTAAGGAAGCGATCGTCGTCGGCGAAGCCCGCAAGTTCCTCGGCGCGATCATCCAGATCGACTTTGACACGGTCGGGCGATGGGCGCGCGATCGGTCGCTTCCCTATACCAACTACAAGTCGCTGGCGCAGGCGCCGGACGTCCACGAGCTGATCGACGGCGTCGTCAATGCGACCAACAAGCGGTTCGCGCGGGTCGAGAATGTCCGCCGCTTCGCCATTCTCGAAAAGGAGCTCGATCACGACGACGGCGAACTCACGGCCACGCAAAAGGTGCGTCGCGCGATGATCGAGAAGAAATTCGCACGCGAACTCGCAATCATCTACGGATCGGAGGGCTGATGCAGTACCTGATCCAGCTGCTGGTCTCCGGCCTCGCCATCGGCGCCATCTATGGCCTGATCGCCATGGGCTTTGCCGTGATCTACAAGTCCACCGGCCTGGTCAATTTTGCCCAGGGCGAGATGACCATGATCGTCACTTACATCGCGTGGACGATCTCAACGACGGTCAGCGGCAACGTCTTCGTGGTGGCGTTCGGCGCGATCCTGGCCGCGATCGCATTGGGACTGATCATCGAACGCGTGGTGATGCGGCCGATGCTGGGGGAGCCGCTGTTCGCCACCGTGATGGTGACGATCGGCCTTGCGGTGATTCTGCGCTCGTCGATCGACTTCATCTGGGACGCCTACCCGCACGGCCTTGACCTCGGCGTCGGCCGCACCGTCCTACGCGCCGGAGGGATTGGCGTCCGAACCGGCCAGATCGCGGTGATCGCGACCCTGCTGCTGGCGCTTGCCGGAGGCTGGGCCTTCTTCCGCTACAGCAAGTTCGGCATCGCGATGCGCGCGGTCGCCGCCGACGATCGCACCGCGCTGCTGATGGGCATCAGCGCCACGAAAGTACACGCGATCGCCTGGGCCGCGTCGTCGGCGATTGCCGGCATCGCCGGCGTGTTCTTCGCGATTTCCTACGACCTGTCGCCGGCGATGTTCCAGCTCGGTCTCAAGGCGTTCCCGGCCACGATTCTGGGCGGGCTCGACGCCGTCCTGGGGTCGGGGCTCGGCGGTCTCTTGATCGGGATCACCGAAAATCTCGCGGGCGGCTATCTCGGCTCCGGCATGAAGGAGGTTTCCGGGTTCGCCATAATCATCGCGGTGCTCATGATCCGGCCGTTCGGCATCTTCGGCGAACGCGACATCGAGAGGGTCTGACGCCATGCGCAGCGGCGATTTCAAGCAAAGCTATGGCGAACTGATCGCCCTTACCGACTCCACGCCGGTCTGGGTCTGGTCCGCCATCCTGGTCGCGGCGCTGATCGCCGCACCCTATCTGCTCAACGCCTACGCGCTGTCGTTCCTGACCATCATTCTCATCACCGCGACCGGCGCGCTCGGCCTCAACATGCTGACCGGATACACCGGCCTGATCTCGCTGGGCCATGTCGGCTTCCTGGTCACCGGCGCCTACGCCTATGCGGTGCTGGTCTCGAAATACGGGCTGCCGCCCCTGCTCGGCTTCCTCGCCGCCGGCCTGGTTCCAGCCCTTGCCAGCCTCATCGTCGGCGCGCCGTCGCTGCGCCTCAAGGGCCTTTATCTCGCGATCACGACGCTGGCGTTCTCGTTCATCATCAACACCGTCATTCTGGAGGCGCGGCCCATCACCAACGGCGCCCGCGGCATCATGGTGCAACGGCCGAGCGTTCTTGGGGTAAGCTTCGACAGCGACGCCGCGTTCGCCCACCTCTGCCTGGCGGTCGCCATCGCCACGCTGCTCGCAACCCTCAACATCCGGCGCAGCCGGATCGGCCGTGCCTTCGTCGCGATCCGGGACAACGACACCGCCGCCCGCGCCATGGGCGTGAATCTGCACGCCTACAAGCTGTACGCGTTCGTCACCAGTGCCTTCATCACCGGCATCGCCGGCGCGCTGTACGGAATCTACCTGTCCTTCGTCAGCGTCGAAGGCTTTCCGTTCCTGTTGAGCATCGAGGCGCTGGCGATCCTGATCGTCGGCGGCCTGGGGTCGGCGCTCGGCGCGGTTCTTGGAACGATCATGATCGTGCTGCTGCCGGAAGCCACCCGGCTGGTGTTCAGCCTGTTCAGCGCCCAGATGGACGCCCTGTTCTCCACCGGAGCCCAGGAGCTGAAAAGCATGCTCTACGGCCTCGTCATCATTCTGTTTCTGCGCTTCCAGCCCCGTGGGCTGGTCGGCGCGTGGCACGACATCAAGCGCACCTGGGTGCACTGGCCGCTTCGCTACTGAAACAACAAGCCGCATCGCGCGGCAATCGGGGGAGGATGGGATGATCAAGAATCTGGCAGTCGCGTCGCTGGTCGTCGCCGGGGCATTTCTTGCCGCGGATCGGGCACTGGCCGCTGATCAGGGCTTCACCGATACGGAGATCCTGATCGGCGACGTCGAGCCGCTCACCGGCCCGCCCGCCATTCTCGGGGTCGGCCACACCATCGGCGTCAAGATCGCCATTGCCGAGGTCAATGCGGCGGGCGGCATCAACGGCCGCAAGATCCGCTACGTTCTCGAGGACGACGGCTACGTGACGGCGCGGACGATCCAGGGCCTTCGCAAGGTCATCGATGTCGACAAGGTTTTCGCGATGCTCGGGATCTCGGGTTCCGGGCAGTCGCTCGCGGTCATGCCGGTGCTGGAAAAGTCCGGCATCCCGACGGTCATCAGCGTCGGTCCGGTCAAGCCGCTGTGGGAGCCGCCGCGCAAGAACGTCTTTGTCGTCGGCCAGGCCTACGAAGAAGGCATCCAGGAGCTGGTCAAGTATCTCGCCGACAAGAATCCGGGAAAGAAATGGGGCCTCATAACCCAGGACGACGACTACGGCATCGCCGTGCATGACGGCTTCGATACGGTCGCCAACGACAAGAAACTCGATGTCGTCTACAGCGGCAGCTACAAAAAGGGCCAGCAGGACTTCTCGTCGGAAATGCTGCGGCTGAAGGACGCCGGCGTCGAGGTGTTTCTCGCCGGCGGCATCATCAGCGAGAACGTCGCGATGATCAAGGAGCTGGAGAAGCTCAACATCAAGCCGGTGATCGGCATCTTCTGGCCGGGCCGCATCGAGATCGTGCTGAAGCTGATGGGCCCGGCGAGCGACGGCATCTACGCCGTGGACGACGTCGAGCCCTTCGCCGGACCCGCCGGGCAGGCCTTCCTCGCCAAGGCCAAACCGCTGCTCCAGGAGGCCGAGTTCAAGGGCATCAATCGTTACACCATGACCGGCTACGCGGCGGCCCGCACGCTGTTCGAAGCCATCGGCCGCTGCGGCAAGGACATCAGCTGGGCCTGCACCATCGCGGAGATCGAAAAGACCAAGGGTCTCGATACCGGCGTGATGACCCCGATCAGCTTCGGCCCGGGCGTGCGTTTCTCCAACCAGAAGCTCAAGATCATGCAGGCCGAGTTCGCCACGCTCAGCTACAAGCCCGTCGACTGACGTCCGTTTGCGCCAGTTCCGGCCGTCTGCACTGACGACGGGGCGCGGTGACCCAACCGCGCCCTCCTCGCCCGGCCGGGGTTTCGGCTAGACGCCGCGGAATTGCGGGCGACGCTTGGCCACGAAGGCGGCAATTCCCTCCTGGGCGTCGTCGGAACGGCTGGCGGCGACGATCGATTCCTTTTCGGCGTCGAGCTGGTCGGATAGACCGGTCTCGAAAGACTGCCGCAGCATGCGGCGTACCGCGCCATAGGCGCGGGTCGGACCCGCTGCCAGCGTGGCGGCGAGTGCGGCCGCCTCGGCTTCAACCGTATCGCTCGGCACCAGCCGCGACACCAATCCGAGCTCGAGCGCCTCCTGCGCGGTCAGCCGACGGTTGAGCAGGAACAGCTGCTGCGCCTGCCGCATCCCGACCATGCGCGGAAGAAACCAGGTGTTGCCGCCGTCCGCCGTGAGCCCAAGAGCGCCGTAGCCGAGTGCAAACCGCGCGTCGTCGGCCGCGACGGCGATATCGGCAGCGTAGAGCAGCCCCAACCCACCGCCGCCGGCGCCGCCGCGCACGGCTGCGACAACCGGCGCGTCGATACTCGTCAGCCGCTCGATCGCAAGATGGTAGCTGTCGATCATGCGGCGAAGCTTGTTCGGCAACTGCTCGCGCGCCGTTCCGGCGAATACGCCGAGATCGCCGCCGACCGTGAAATTCGGCCCGTTGCCGGCGATCAGGACGGCGCGGACGCTTGCATTTTCGGAGATCTGGGTCGCCGCTTCGGCGAGATCGGCAGCCATGTCCGGATCAATCGCGTTGCTCTGGTTCGGTCGATTGAGGCGCAAGGTCGCAACGCCATCGGCGAAATCCAGCAGCACCGTCCGCAGCGGACCGGCGGCCTGTTGCCAGCGCGCGGTGTCGGTGTACTGCTCCAGCGCCCGGATGCGCCCCTGGTCGACCGCGATCAGATGCGCAAAGGCCGCGTCGAGGTTGCCACCGCCCTGCCTGCCATGGCCGCGGTAGCGGCCCGTCACCAGCAAACGGCCATCGGCGAGATCGAGGAAGCGGTCGGGCTCGGCGCGCGCCTCAAAATGCCTGGCGATGGCTCCCCAGCCGTTGCGGCGCATCGCAGCGGGGCTGTCGTGCCGGCCGCCGATGCCGAACGGCATTCCCTCGGCCGTACTGCCGGTGAACTCGGGATGGAGCAACGCATCGAGTTGATCGCGGTCGCCGGCAGCGAGGGCAGCGTAAAACGCGCGTGCCAGATCAGCGGGCTTGCGGTCTTCCATCGCTCGATCCTTTTTTCAGGTTCGTCATGGCGCGCCGCCGCCCCGGGCCAGCCGGCTGGGGCAGTGCTACATTCGCTTGGCGACTTCTTCGAGCATCACCTCGGTGGCGCCGCCGCCGATGGTCAGGATACGCGCATCGCGCGCCATGCGCTCGATCGGCGTCCCGCGCATGAAGCCCGTTCCGCCGTGCAGTTGCAGGCAGCCATGGACGACCTCGTGCAGCACCTCCGGCGACAGCGCCTTCACCATCGAGACTTCGCGGGCGCAATCACGGCCGGCCTCCGCCAGCTCGGCGGCGTGATAGGCCAGCTGCCGGGCCGCGGCGGCCTTGGTCGCCAGCATCGCAAGCTTCAGTCGCACCGCCTGCTGGTTCCACAGCGGACCGCCGAACGCCTGCCGGGCGCGCACGTAATTGGCGGTCAATTCGATGGCCTTGGAGGATTCGCCGGCGCAGATTCCGCCGATGCAGATGCGCTCGTTCTGGAAGGTTTCCATGATGCCGTAGAAGCCGCGGTTTTCCTCGCCGAGCAGGTTTTCGTGCGGGACGCGCACGTCCTGGAAGCCGATTTCCGCGGTATCGGAACAGAGCCAGCCGTGTTTCTCGAGCTTGCTGACCGAAACGCCCGGCGTGGCGCGTTCGACGATGAACAGGGAAATGCCGCGGCTGCCCTTGGCTTCCGGATCGGTGCGGGCCGCGACGATCAGAATGTCGCCGTAGACGGCGTTGGTGATGAACATCTTCGAGCCGTTGATGACCCAGCCGTCGGGCGTGCGCCGCGCGCGCGTCTTCAGTCCCGCCACGTCCGAACCCGCACCCGGCTCGGTCACGGCGATCGCGCAGACCGTCTCGCCACGGACAATCGCGGACAGATACTTCGCCTTCTGGGCCGGCGTGCCGCGCAGCGTGATGTGAACCGCCGACATGTCGGTATGCACCAGCACCGACGAGGTGAAGCCGCCGAAGGTCGACCTGCCG
>JBKQQE010000174.1:0-10513 GCA_052326245.1 Xanthobacteraceae bacterium
ATCACTTTGCGGCGGGCTCTTTTGCGAATGTTAGAACCATCAGGACACTAGCAACTATAAGATTCCAGTGTGGTTTTGGATTTGACATTCGCTTGGAGAGTTCGCGGCAATACTGAAGCGAATGTCAAATCCACCACACTAGGCCAAACCAGCGGAAACGGTGCGATAATGGCGGCGGCAAAGATGAGCGTTGTTGAGCTTGAGGCGTATTTGCAAGCCGAATTTCCGCAGGCCTTCAGCAACAAGGATATCGTGATCGAAAGCGCCGACGGCGAGACCTCGCTGCTGCGCCAGTTCTACAGTGAACGCATGCTGCGGCCGGGCGGGACGGTCTCCGGGCCGACCCTGATGGCGCTCGCGGATTTCGCCATGTACGTGGTGCTGCTCTCCGCCATCGGACCGATCGGGCTCGCGGTCACGACCAACCTCAACATCAATTTTCTTCGCAAGGGGCAGCCGGGGCATGATGTCATGGCGGCCGCGCGGCTGTTGAAGCTCGGCAAGCGCCTGGCGGTGGGTGAAGTGACGCTGCTGTCGGGAACGTCGCCCGATCCGATCGCCCACGTGACATCCACTTACTCCATTCCATCTCAAGAGGTTTAGAAACGGTACTAAACTACCATATTTATAAGATGCTGATATGCTTTATGTATTTTTGACGCCGGGGCATTGACCGCGCTGGGTGAGTTGACTAGAAACCGCGGCGTGCGGCCTCGATGCCGCGAATTTCTCAATGGATCACCTCACATGACAACGTATTCGGCGAAACCGGCCGAGGTCGAGAAGAAGTGGGTTCTGATCGACGCCAAAGGTTTGGTCGTCGGCCGGCTCGCGACCCTGGTTTCGATGCGTCTGCGCGGCAAGCACCGCCCAACCTACACGCCCCATGTCGATGATGGCGACAACGTCATTATCATCAACGCCGCCAAGGTGGTGCTGACCGGGCGCAAGCGCGAGAACAAGGTCTATTATCATCACACCGGCTTCATCGGCGGCATCAAGGAGCGCACCGCGAAGTCGATCCTCGAGGGACGCTTCCCCGAGCGCGTGGTGGAAAAGGCGATCGAGCGCATGCTGCCGCGCGGGCCGCTGGGGCGCAAACAGCTCGGCAACCTGCGGGTTTATGCCGGCGCCGAGCATCCGCACGAGGCACAGCAGCCCGAAGTCATCGACATCGCATCACTGAATCGCAAGAACACGAGGGTCGCGTAATCATGGCCGAGTCCATTCAGTCGCTCGACCAGTTGTCGTCGCTCAAGCCGGCCGCTGTGGAAGCCCCGAAATACGTCAAGAAGGTCGACAAGCTCGGCCGCGCCTATGCCACCGGAAAGCGAAAGGACGCGGTGGCCCGCGTCTGGATCAAGCCGGGCACCGGCAAGATCGTGGTCAACACCCGCGAGGTCGAGGTCTATTTCGCCCGTCCAGTGCTGCGGATGATGATCCAGCAGCCGCTGACGACTTCCGCTCGCCAGGGCCAGTACGACGTGATCTGCACGGTCTCCGGCGGCGGTCTGTCGGGACAGGCCGGCGCGGTCCGGCACGGGCTGTCGAAGGCCCTGACCTACATGGAGCCGGATCTGCGTGGGGTCCTGAAGAAGGGCGGCTTCCTCACCCGCGACTCGCGCGTGGTCGAGCGCAAGAAGTACGGCCGCGCCAAGGCCCGCCGCAGCTTCCAGTTCTCGAAGCGTTAAGTCGCCGGTCCCCGGCGGGGACCGCATCAGTGTTCAGACGCCGCACTTTGTGCGGCGTCTTTTTTGCCCTATTGGCTGCGTTCCGGTCAGAGCCAGCCGCGACCTCTCAGCGCGGTCCAGTGCCGCCGATACCAGGCGGGGTCACGCAGATTGTCGAGCAATCGCCGCCGCAGCGCCGGCCGCGACAGCGCCCGTCGCAGCTGCAGTCCGGGCCGCAGCAGCCGCGTCCTGATGTCGAGGATATCTGGATGGGCCACCTGCCACACCGCGGCGGCGACCAGCGCGCGCGCGATCGCAATCGTCTGCAGTTGCGGCGGGGCCGGCAGCCCCAGCAGGACATGTGCCGCGCATACGTGATAGCCGAGCGCGACAGTTGCGCGAGCTGCCGTGAAGCGACGATGGATATCATGCCAGTCCAGCTGGGCCCGATGGATCTGCGACAAGCGCGCGGCGTCCAGCAGCTCGCGCAGCGCAATCTCGCCGTAGAGATAGCCATGGTTTGACAGCTGGGCGTGGGCGATGGCCTGAATCAGCCGGGCTTGAGGCGAGGGCACGGCGATTCGGGCTCCACGAAAATTCACCGTTGAAGCTGACTCGAATATCTCGCCCGGTGCGAGCAACCGGCTGAACGGATCGTCGAGCGCTTGCGCGTGAAGCTCGACGGAAACGATTCCACCAACGCGGCCCAGCGGCGGATAGTGGTGGTGGGCGGGGTAGCCATTGTCCCACAGCGCTTCGTAGCCCCGCGAACGCAGGGCCGCGGCGCAATCGTCCATGCGATCAGCGGGCACCAGCAGGTCGAGATCCAGCATGATGCGATGACCGGGATCGGCATACAGACCGGACACGAGATGGGCGCCGCCCTTCATCAGGACCGGGACCACGCTGACGGCATTGAGAACGGAGGCGAGACCGGCGATCTCTTCCAGGATGGCTTCGTTTCGCTGCCGGTTCAGGGTGGCCATGCCGTCGAAATAACCCACGACGTCGCCGGGTATTACTTCGTCCAGGCGATTGTCGCGGGCCATGGCCAGCAGGCCGGGCGCCACCAGCTGGCCGCTCGCAAGCTCCACGAACGTGGTCCAGTCGAATGCATTGGACTGGGCGGTCTCCCGCAATTCGGCGCGTCGCGGGTCCGTCAGTCCCAGGGAGAGGCAGCCGCAGAGAAATCGGAACGCGATGGCGCGGCTCATGCTTCCAGCAGCGCTTCGACGGCGATGGCAGCGTCCTCGAGCCGGCCATAGCTCAGGGCATGGAATGGAACGCTGCGCGCCCAGTGCATCAGGCGGTCCACTGTCTCCGCTGTGATGGGCGAACTGATCGTCGCGGGGGCGGAAAGAATCCGGTTAAGCCCTTGCAGCGGCGACAGGGCCGCCAGCGTGGGTCTGGCGTGGTCTGCGCGTTCGGGAAAAACGATTGCTTTGACGGGGCGCGGCGAGTCAGCGACCTGAGATCGGTGTGGCGACCAGAATCTGACATCGTCACCATTGCGGCGATGGATGGTCTGACGGGCGAGCGCCGGCAAGACCGGCTGCAGCAGCTGCCAGCTGCCGCTCTTGAGGACCAGCGGACCTGGCATGGGAATGACTGCGAGACTTGCGCGATCAAGCACCACGATATCATCGGTCATGTAGCGGACACGGGATCTGCCGAGCAGGAATGCGGTGAGGGTGGATTTGCCCGTTCCCGACGCGCCCGGCAGCAGCACGCACGCCTTGTCGCTGGCAACCGCGGCAGCGTGGATCGACATCACCCAGTCGACAGCTTGGTAGCAGTGCATCAGGATGTCGGCTGACAGCCGCTGGATGACCATGTCGAGTGTTCCGGACTCGATCAGGTCGAGGCCGTCAGCCCGCAGCACGAACCGATCGTTGTCGCGATCGATGGCGAATTCCTTTTCGTAGCTCATGCTGGGCGATGCCGGCGGCGCCGCTTCCAGGTGGCCGAATGGAGGGGCAATCGCGGCTTCGGTTGGCTCGTCCGGGTAGTCTATGCTGAAGCCCGTACCCGCCATTGCGTAGTGACGCCGCCGTCCGGGCGGACCTGCAAGCCCCTCCCGCCGCCAATTCAGCACCGTCTTGCGAAAGTCTGACTCCGCCTGTTTAATGTCGATCCCGTAGTGATCGGCCATAAGGGGCGGGATCTTGGTGTCATCGATGCCGCTCGCGAGCTTTTCCCAGATGAATCGGGCCGAGGAATTCATCACGAACAGGCGATGCCCTCCTGGGCGCGCCACCACGAGCCCGTCGTCCATTGGCCGCGTGATGAGATGGTCGAGAGGCTTCACGCGACCTGCCGATCGTTGTGGCGCACCGCGCCGCTTGTCCTGCGAAGATCCATCGCAATTCGATGCCGAGGCTGAATGACAAAAATCCGTATACTATTGCGGGGTGGGCACGTCTACGAGACATTCTGCGGCGCTGATGCACCGCTGCTCGAAGACCTGCGTCAGGCCTTGACCGCCGGGGGAGCAGGCCTCGCACAACTGCAGATCGAGCAGGATGGCGCGACGCGAGGACTGGCGATTCCCGTTTCACAGATCGTTGCGGTCGAGACCGAGCCGCCTGTTTTGTTGCGCGAGCGCGCCTCGGCAGGCGTCATCCGACCGTCGCCGTATATCCGGATTCCTGAATTCCTCTCGAAAGAGGAAAACGCTGCGGTGCTGGACTTTGCCGTCCGCAAGCAGCCCGAATTCCGTGCTTCGAGCGTCGAAGGCGGCAGGCCTGGCTATCGGCATTCCCAGGTGCTGATGAAATTCGACGACCTGGGTCTCGATTTTGAGGGCAGGGTGCGTGAACTCGTCCCGGAGGCAGCGCGGTACTTCGGACTGGACATTCCGTCGCACTACGACTTCGAGATGCAGATGACCACCCACGGGGACGGCGACTACTTCAGAATTCACAGTGACAACGGCTCGCCCGGCACCGCGTCGCGAATCCTGACCTACGTCTATTATTTCAGCCGCGATCCGCTGCCGTTTTCGGGCGGGCATTTGCGACTTTATGACGACTCCAGGGTCGATCCGTCCAGCTGGATTCCTGTCGCCACCTTCGCCGACATCACGCCGCACAACAACATGCTGTTGTTGTTTCCGAGCCGGGCCTTTCACGAGGTGCTGCCGACGCTCTGCCGGACGGCCGACTTCGTGTCGGGACGCTTCACGATCAATGGCTGGATCCGAACCCCAGCCACTGCGGCGTCATGATGTGCCGGGCAGGAAGCCAACCTCGGGCAAGGACGCTCCAGACCGACCGGCCTCATGTCATGACGGCGGCGGGGGAGGAGGCGAAGGACCAGGCGGCGGCGATGGGGCGGGTGAGGGCGCCGGAGCTGGGGTCGGTGAGGGAGTGGGCGCCGCACCGGAAATTGGAGCGGCATTTGCTGCACTGACCGAGGCGACAACCACGGGCGTTGCGTAGGCTGCGTATTTGCCCAGCTTTATCAGGGCTTCGCGGCGCTCCGGGTCCGTGCCCTGGCTGACGTCTGAAGTCGACGCCGCGTTGGGATCTGAGGCTTTCGTCATCGCAATGGTCCACCAGCAAAATTGAAGAGTACCGGCCCGGCGGCCTACAATCAAGAATTAGTCGCAACGGCGGATTTCGCAAAAACGGGACGCGGCGGAACGGCCCCGCGGCGTCGCAGGCGCCGAGCGGCACATGAAGGCGCCCACGGCGGCGCATGGGGGAATGGATGCCTTGGGCGAAGAACGGATGATCGGGACGTCGGGTGCGGACGACCTGCCGGCGGCGTCCGGCGATACGGAGAAAGCGCGTTCGTCCACGCCGACCGAGTTCGCGGCCCTGGTGTTCCTGACGCTGCCGCTGGCGGTCTTTTTTGCAGGATTCACCGCCTGGTTAGTTGCCGGACCTGCGCTGCTTTCGATTGTCGCCGTCCTCTACCGCTCCCGCCCCGATTGGGCGCCCTGGCCGCGCCCGGGATGGAGCACTGTTTGTTGCGTGGTGCTGTCGGGCCTGTTTCTGTGGGCCTGCGCCTATCTTCCGCCATTCGGCCGCAGCTGGGACTGGCTGAAGCACTTCGCCATCATCAACGAACTCGCCCGAAATCCATGGCCGCCGGTCAACGATGAGACCCACACGTTTCTTCGCTATGCGCTCGGATTCTATCTCATGCCGGGTCTGGTTGCGCGCCTGTTCGGAGAGTGGGCCATCGAACCGACGGTGTTCCTCGAGACTTGGGCGGGGCTATTCCTTGTCCTGATTCTGCTGCTGCAGAAGATCAGGCCATCGCGCCCGGTGCCGTTTCTGATCGTCTTCCTGCTGTTCGGCGGTCTCGATCTGGTCGGCTGGTGGTTTTTTGGTGGCGACCGAACCTTGTTGTCGACCAAGGAATGGTGGACCGGCCGCAGCTATCTGTTCGCCTATGAAGGCCACGCCACGCTGTTTCTCTGGGTCCCACAGCATGCGCTCGCCGGCATGCTCGGCGCAATCCTGGTGGTTTCGAACGACGGCCGGCCGGCGGCGCCCCGGAGTATGGGGTTGCTCGGCGCCGCGGTTCTGTTCTGGTCGCCATTCGTGGCGATCGGGCTGCTGCCGTTTGCGCTGGCGGTCGCGATGCGGGCGTGGCGGGACGTTTTCACCGATGCCGGCAATGTTCTGTGCGCGGTGACGCTGGTCGCCCCGTTGCTTGGCTATCTGCTGGCGGGATCCGGCGACCTTCTCCATGGTTTCACCTTCACCGAGCCTGGATTCCGCGTTTCGCTGTACGCCGCGTTCGTGATGCTGGAAGCCGGCATCTACCTCGTTACGCTGCGGCTCCACGGCTGGCGCCACCTGCGTTATCCGGTCATTGTCGTGGCGCTGCTCATCGTCATCCCGCTTTACCGGATCGGCATCTACAACGATTTCGCGATGCGCGCATCGATTCCGGCGTTGATGCTGCTTGCGATCGCCGTGGCGGCGACCGTCACCGAGGCCGAGGGCTACAGATGGATTCCCCTCGCGGTCCTGATCGTGGTCGGGATGGCGGGATCAGTCATCGAAATCATCGGGCGGAGCAGGGACGGCTACGTCTCCGTCCGCGACCAGAGCATGAGGTCGGGTTTCCTGTTTCAGGAGCACGGTTTTTTCGTACAGTACAATGCTCCGTTGCCGAACTGGGTCTTGCGGCGGTGATGGAAGCGGATCGGCGACGCCGGTCCTGACAGGGGAGCGGGGGAGCGATCATCATGGCCGAAGGAGCTTTGGAGAGCGCGCGGCGCGCGCATCCTCTCATCTCGATCGTCGTCCCCTGTTTCAACGAGGAGCAGTCCATCGCCGCATTGCATGGCGAGTTGACCCGCGTCCTTGCGACGAGATCCGGAGTCGATTGCGAGTTCGTGTTCGTCGACGACGGCAGCACGGATGGCACGGCAAGGGTCTTGGGGGATCTGGTGCATGCCGATCCGCGGGTGACCGTGGTGACGCTCAGCCGCAACTTCGGCCATCAGCCCGCGGTCGGCGCAGGCCTGGCGCGAGCCTCGGGTGACGCGGTCATCGTCTGTGACGCCGACCTGCAGGACCCGCCGGAAATCATGCCGGAAATGATCGACCGCTGGCGCGAGGGCGCCGACGTCGTCTACGCGGTGCGAAGCAGCCGGCAAGGCAGCGCCTGGCGGCGCGCGGCCTATCACCTGTTCTACCGGATCCTGAGTTCGGTGTCCGAACTCGACATTCCCGCCGATTGCGGCGATTTCGGCCTGATGGACCGCAGGGTCGTCGACGCGATCAACGGCCTTCCGGAGCGAAACCGTTTCGTGCGGGGCCTGCGGGCGTGGGTCGGCTACGAGCAGACCGCGCTGGCGTACCATCGTCCCGCGCGCCTGCTCGGAAAGTCCAAGTATTCGTTCGGCCGCCTGCTGCGTCTGGCGCTCGACGGCATCTTCGATTTCTCGACCAAGCCGCTCACGTTGATCTTCGTCCTGGGGCTCGTATCCTCGGTGCTTTCGCTCGCCGGGTTCGCGTTTTTTCTGGCCCACAGGGTGATCGGATTCAAGGTCCTGGGACACACTCCCGAGGAGGTGCCGGGGATCACCAGCGTGGTGCTTGCGGTGTTCTTTTTCGGCGGGGTGCAGCTGCTTGCGACCGGCGTGCTGGGAGAGTACGTCGGTCGGATCTACCGCGAGGTGAAGCGACGGCCGTCCTTCATCGTCAAGGCCGTCAATGGCCGGCAGGTCGGCCGCGACGTCGGCGTGCCGCGACGGTCGGCGTTGGCGGGGGAGTAGAACCGGCGGCGTCGTGCCGGCTATGCGGTCGTCAGGTCGCGCGCCACGAGGCTGGCGACCTTGCGCCCGTCGCGGACGGCATAGTTCGTGCCCCGGTCTTCGGGGTAGACCTGTGCCATGGTTGCCAGAAAGACGCCGGCGAGAGGGGTCTCGTGGCTCGGAACGAGCTTCGCATATCCGGTCTCAACGATCGGCTGGGCCCACGGGGTCTGCCAGCTATGGACGGCGCAAATCATCCCGGGATCGAAAGACGGAAACATCCGCTTCAGATGCTCGGTCGTAAATGCAACTGCATCCTCCAGGCTCAACGCTAGGAACGGATCGTTGTGAGCGCAGTAGCGCGAGAGATAGACGATGTGGCGGCCGCCGTAATCCGCTGCGCGAGCGAAATTGGTGTGCTCGATGACGCCGACGAACGGAAACTTGGGGTCGTTGACGTTGATCCAGTAGAGGCTCGACAACGAGCGGTCGAGTTCGAGAATGATGCAGCGGTTGGCGAGGTAGCGAATGCGATTGAGGCGCCGGATGTAATGGTCGGGCACGAGGCCCGAGAGCAGGCCGGCTGCTTCGGGCAGCGGCGTAGTGATGATGACCGCGTCTGCAGGGTAGTGTGCGCCACCGGCCGTGACGCCGGTCACCCGGCCACCGCTCGCGGCAAGAGCGGTCACCGGCGCGCCGGTGATGACACGGCCGCCGGCGGCCTCGATGTCGCGCACGATTGCGTCCGCAAGGGTTGCGAACCCGCCCCTGAAATAGACCAGTTGCTCGTGGCCGGCGCGGCCACGGCTGGCGCCCCGCAACCTCAGCTTGGACCAGAACCAGGCGGCCGACACGGAATCCGCGTGGACACCGAACTTGCCGCGCAGCAGCGGCTCCCAGACGACGCGGTAGACCTCTTCGCCGCAGGCGCGGCGAAGCCATGTCGCGGCAGCGATGTCGTCGAGATCCTGCCAGCGGCGAGTCGCGAGCGCGACCAGCGGCAGCATCCCCAGCCTGACGCGACCCGCCAGCGACAGCGCCCGAAACGTGAGGACGTCGAGGGGGGACGACAGCCGAAACAGCGAGTTGGCGTAGTAGAGGCCCGTGCCCACCGGCCGGGTGATCAGTTGATCCGACAGACCGAGGCCCGCGACCAAGTTCATCATATGACGGTCGCTGGTGAACCAGTGATGGTAGAATCGCTCGAGACGGGTGTCGCCGACGCGGAACGAGCCCGCCAGCCCTCCCGGCTCGGGGTCGGCCTCGATCAGGGTCGGCCGCAGCCCGCGCCGCGCCAGGTCCTGGGCGGCTGCCAGGCCCGTGAAGCCGGCACCGACGACCACGATGTTCCGAGGCCCTCGCAACGCCCGCGCGCCCGGGTTTTCAGTCATGCGGCTGATCGACTGCTGCCGGATCGACCCTGAAAAGCCGTTCTGGAAGGCCGGCGTCGCGGGTGATCTTCGCCGGCGCAAACACGCGGTTTGCCGCGGCGAGCGTCAGCCCTGTGAGCAGAAATCTCGTTTGTTGTCCGATCAGCGGCATGGGGCCATTCCAGTAGGGCATGCGAAACCTGTCCGGGTAAAGCGGGCTCGATTTGAAAGCCCCGTACTCGTAGAAATAGCGAATGGTGGGGTAGCTGTGAACGTCCATGGCCACGCTGCCTGGCGGCGGCGCCAGCTGTTCGAGATATGCGAGCGCGGGTACGAATGTCGGCCAGTCCGGTCTTTCGTAGAGCGCCAGCCTGAGATCGAGCGCCAGAATTGCGACGAGCAGGAGTGCAGCAAGGGTACGGTTTTCGGCGCGTGGGCCGGTGCCGACACGCGCAATATTTGCCAACAGCCCTGCCACGAGCCGGACCAGGGCGACCGCGGACAGCGCCTGCAGCCAGAGGCTCCATTTCGTCATGATCGCCCAGGGGTTCCAGCGCCAGATCAGTGCCGTGACAACGAGGGTCATCAGGCAGAGCAGCCCGAACGGAGCGAGCCCCGAGCGGTCGATCCCCCTCGCGAGCCGGTCAAGACCGAGCCGGGTCCGGAGGTGGCGCGGCAGCAGCGCGACGGCACCGAGCGCCGCTGCGGCCGTGACAGGAAGTCCCGCCGGGTGAAGAAGATTGACGGCGAGCATGCGGGCGATCTCGCTGGCCGACTTCGAGGCCGTGGTCATGCCGGCGAGATATCCGATCAGCACGCCGCCCTGGTAGGACATGCGAGCCTGGTACTGCGGCCACAGCGCGAATACCGCGATCAGCGTCCCGGCAAATCCGACCGGAGCGAAAAATGCAAACAGATGTCGTCGGCTGTCTTGGCCCCCCGCGCCACGGTCGCGGAAGGCGCAGATCGTAGCGCTCAGGCATGCCGCGATGGCGAACACGGCGAAGCCATAGCGTGACGTCAGAAAGAAGCAGATGGTCGCGCCGGCGAGCAGGGCCTTTCGGGTGGTGGGGCGGGCCGTCATCCGGTCGACCAGGGCACAACCGAGCACGACGCCGGCGAACTCCATGCTGTAGGCGCGAACTTCGGTGGCGTAGTCGAGGATCAGCGGAAACAGCGCGGGGACAACGCAGCAAGCCATTGCAAACAGCACGCTGTTGCGCTGGGTCCATCCGATCCATCCCAAGCCGGCC
>JBKQQE010000175.1:0-10946 GCA_052326245.1 Xanthobacteraceae bacterium
TTGCAGGCCGCGACCCCCGACTATGGCTGGCTCTCGGAGGAAAGCGCCGACGACGCGGCGCGCCTCGCCAGGCGCCGGGTCTGGGTCGTCGACCCGATCGACGGCACGCGCTCGTTTCTCGCCGGCCACGAGGACTGGTGTGTCAGCCTGGCGCTGGTGGAGGACGCCGCTCCGCTGCTCGGCGCGGTTTTCGCCCCGGTCAGCGGCGAGATGTTTTTCGCGGCGCGCGGCGCCGGCGCCACCCTCAACGGAACCAGCATCCAGGTCGCTCCCGGGACGCGGCTTGATCCGGCGCGAATTGTCGGCCCGAGGCCCCTGGTGCTGGGTCTCGGGGAGGCCCTCGAACCGGGCGCGATGCATCCGCGAATCGGCTCGCTGGCGCTGAAAATCTGCCGCGCCGCCGAGGGCAGGCTGGATGTGGCCTTCGCCGGCGGCCAAAGCCACGACTGGGACCTTGCAGCGGCCGACTTAATCGTGCACGAAGCGGGCGGGACCATGACCACGCTCGCGGGCGACGCCATCGTCTACAACCGCCCCGAGGTGCGCCATGAGAGCCTGGTGGCGGCAGGGCGCGCGCGTCATGGCCGGATCATCGAGCATTTCAGGCGCAATCCGCTGCTCTGAGAACTTTGGAGTGAGGGTGTCGTTGTCGAGCTCCGGCAGGGAGCAACGCGATCGGCGGACATCCTTGTGGTGCTGGTAATTCCCTTGATGCAGGAACTCGACTAATGCCCGATACGCAACAGCAACTGCTTCATCTCGTCATCGGAGGTGAACTGACCGATCTCGAACACGTCACCTTCAAGGACCTTCACAAGGTCGAGGTGGTGGGGATCTACCCGAACTACGCGTCGGCCTATGCGGCCTGGAAGGCGAAAGCTCAGATGACGGTCGACAACGCGCACATGCGCTACTTCATTGTGCACCTGCACCGATTGCTCGATCCGACCCACGACAGCAAGCATTGAGCCGAAGCAGCTCCCCGGTCTTGATGTCGCTCCGCAAAATTTCGCGCTCGATTTCGCGCTCGATCTGGTTTCAACGCGCCGCCGGTTTCATCGCGGCCGCGTTCCTGCGATTCATCTGGCTGAGCAATCGATTCAGCCTCGATCCGCCGGACGTCTACGAGCAGGTCGAGCCCGACTTTCCGCTGATCATCGCGTTCTGGCACGGCCAGCACTTCATGATGCCGTTCCTCAGGCGCAGGCATCACCGCGCCAAGGTTCTGATCTCGCGACATCGCGACGGCGAAGTCAACGCCATCGCAGCCGAGCGTCTCGGCGTCGGGGCGGTGCGCGGGTCGGGCGACCACGGCGCGGCGTTTCATCGCAAAGGGGGCGTCGCAGCATTCTGGGCCATGCTGCGCACCCTCGAAGAAGGCTGCAACATGGCGCTGACGGCGGACGTGCCGAAAGTCTCGCGTGTTGCGGGTCTCGGGATTATTATGCTTGCGCGGGAGTCCGGACGGCCCATTATTCCGGTGGCGATCGCCACCAGCCGATTCTGGCGGCTGAAGAACTGGGATCGTTCGGTGATTCACCTGCCGTTCGGCCGTGGCGTGATTGCGGCCGGTGCGTTGATCTGGGTCCCGGCCGACGCCAGCGCCGAGACAATGGAGATGCTTCGCGTGCAACTCGAAGCCAATCTCAACGAGGTGACCCGCCGCGCCTACGCGTTGGTCGGCCGGCCGGGCGAGGATGGTCATGCAGCATGATCTGCCGCTGACGCTGCGGGCCTACCGCAGGCTGTCGGCCGCGGCTGCTCCGCTGACCGGCCTGCTGGTCGGGCGCCGGCTGCGCCAGGGCAAGGAAGACGCCGCGCGCGTCGGCGAGCGTCGTGGCTACGCCACCGTGGATCGCCCGCGCGGCCCGCTGATCTGGATCCATGGCGCCAGCGTCGGCGAGGTGCTCGCCGTCGCCGAACTGATCGAACGGCTGCGCGCCCTTCATGTCCGCATCCTGCTGACCTCCGGCACGGTGACATCGGCCGCGATCGTCGCCAAGCGTTTCCCGGCCGACGTCGTGCATCAATACGTGCCGTTCGATTCGCCGCGCTACGTGGCGCGCTTTCTCGAATTCTGGCAGCCCAGCCTCGCGCTGTTCGTCGAGTCCGATCTGTGGCCCAATCTGATCCTGGCGAGCGCCGCCCGCCGCGTGCCGATGGTTCTGGTCAATGGCCGGATGTCGCCGCGTTCTTTTCCGCGCTGGCAGCGTGCCGCGGCGACCATCTCCGCATTGCTCGGCCGCTTCGATCTCTGCCTGGCGCAATCGGATGTCGATGCGGAGCGGTTTTCCACCCTCGGCGCGCGCGACGTCATTATCACGGGAAATCTCAAGCTCGACGTCGAGGCGCCGCCCGCTGACGGGGCCAAGCTGGAGCGGCTGCTGGCGGTGACGCGCGGCCGGCCGGTGATCGTCGCCGCCTCGACCCATGCCGGGGAGGAGGAGCTGATTGCCGCCGTCCACACCAGCCTGACGGCGAAGTTTCCCTCGCTCCTCACCGTGATCGTGCCGCGCCATCCCAAGCGCGGCGAAGCCGTCGCGCGTTCGCTGCAGGCGAGCGGACTGGAGGTGACGCTGCGGTCGCACGATCAATTGCCGTCGGCGCAGACCGGCATCTATGTCGCCGATACGATGGGCGAACTCGGCCTGTTCTATCGGCTGGCGCCGATCGTCTTCATGGGCGGATCGTTCATCGAGCACGGCGGACAAAATCCGATCGAGGCCATCAAGCTCGGCGCCGCGGTGGTGCATGGCCCGCATGTGTTCAATTTCGCCGATGTCTATGCCGCGCTGAATGCGGCAGGTGGCGCGCTGCAGGTCGACAGCGAAGGCCAGCTGGCGGCGCAGATCGGGCGCTGGATCTCCGATCAGCCGTCCCGTCAGCGCGCTGTCGCCGCCGGCGCCGCCGTCGTCGAACAGCTTGGCGGCGCGCTGGAGCGCTCGCTCGCGGCGCTCGAGCCCTACCTGATGCAGTTGCGCATCGAGCGCGGTGCGCACGATGCGTGAGCCGGCCTTCTGGCACCGGCGCTCGTCCTGGCAATCCGTTCTGCTGGCTCCGATCGGCGCGGTCTACGGCGCGGTCGCCGCGGGCCGGATGGCGCTGCCCGGCGCGCATGCCGCCGTTCCGGTGATCTGCGTCGGCAACTATCATGTCGGCGGCGCCGGCAAGACCCCGACCGTGCTGGCGCTGGCGGCGCTGTTGCGCGCGATGGGCGAACGGCCCGTCGTCGTCAGCCGCGGCTATGGCGGTCGGCTGTCGGGTCCCGTCGCGGTGGATGCGGATCGTCATGGCGCGGCCGATGTGGGCGACGAACCGCTGATGATGGCGGCGCAGGTGCCGGTGGTGGTGGCGCGCGACCGCGTCGCCGGCGCGCGGCTGGCTTGCGCGCGCGACGCCAGCGTCATCCTGCTCGACGACGGGTTTCAGAATCCGGCGCTTGCCAAGGATCTCGCCCTGGTTGTCATCGACAGCGCGCGCGGCATCGGCAACGGCTGCGTGTTTCCCGCCGGCCCGCTGCGCGCGCCGCTGCCGCCGCAGCTCGAGCGCACCGATGCGCTGATCGTGGTCGGCGACGGCAACGCCGCGGACCCGGTCGCCGCCGCGGTGGCCGCGCGGCGCAAACCGGTGCTGCGCGCGCGGCTGGTTGCCGACCAGGCCTCGGTCGCGGCGCTGAGCGGCCGCCGCTGTCTCGCCTTTGCCGGCATCGGCGATCCCGCGCGGTTTTTCGCGACGCTGCGGGCCCACGGCGTCGAGGTGGTCAGGGAAGCGGCCTTCGCCGACCACCACGCGTTCGCGCGGTCCGACATCGACGCGCTGACCGTGCAGGCGGCGCGCGAGGGCCTGACGCTGGTGACGACGGAGAAGGACATGGCCCGGCTGCGCGGCAACCCCAGCCTTGCCGCCGCGTCCGCGGCGATCATGCCGTTCAGGGTGACGTTACAGATCGGGCGGGACGACGAATTGCGCGCCGTGGTGGCGCCGGCGCTCAGGGGCGCGGGCGGCCGCGTCTCGCCGCCGGCCTGACCGCGTCAGCCTTGCGCCTGCAGCCGTCCGGGATAATGCCGGTCGAGCACCGCCTGCGGCGTCGCATAGGCTTCCTGGCGGTCGACGCTCCAGTATTTCAGTTCATCGAGCGGAATCCGCACGCCGGTCACCGCACAGACGACGTAGGCGCCCGGCGCGATCAGGCGGTAATCGCCGTCCAGATATTGCAGTTTCGCCTCACCCTGGCCGGATGAATTCGATTTGTTGAGCACGCCGTGAGTTCCTTCGCTGCCGCGTGAATGGGGATCATGGACAATAGCATATGGAGATCGGGGCGACGCGCCCCAATTCCGAAAATCAAAACAGATCACCCTGGCTCTGGATCTTGGGCGACCGCCGCGCCGGCGTCGATTTGGCCGCCGATGCGTCCGCGCCGTCCGCGGTGGCCGCCACCCGGCCGTCGGCGAATTCGATGCTGAGGCGGGTCCCCGCGATCACGCTGGCGGCGGCATGCAGCGGCGCGCCGCCGGCATCGCGGACCAGCGCGAAGCCGCGCGCCAGCACGCTGCGATAGGACAGCGCGGTGAGCAATTGCGCGGTATGTCCGACCCGCGCGCGCTCCCGCACGATCAGCGTGGTGAGCGCGCGCGCGGCGCGCTCGGCGAGGCGCTGCGCGCGCTCGCGGTCCCGCATCAGGGCGGCGCGCTGGGCCTCGGCATTGGCGAGCCGCGAGGCCTTGAGGCGGACTTTGAGCCCGTCGAAACGCTCGCGGCGCCGGTTGAGAAGCGACCGCGCGCCGTGGCCCAGGCGATCGCCGGTCATCACCAGGCGCTGGGCGGCATGCGCCACCTGGGCGCGCAGCACGCGCAAGGTCAGCCGCGCGTCGGCCTGGGCGAAGCGTCGGAAGTGCAGGTGGGTATTGCCCTTCAGCGCGCGCGGCAGTGCCGTCGCCGCGCCGTCGAGGCGCTGGCGCGGGATCGCCAGCAGGTCCGCAAGGGTGGGCAGCGCGCGCACGGCGCTGCGCAGCTCGCTGCGGCGGGCCTCCTGGCCGCGCTGCCAGCTGGCGAAGCCGCGGCGCGCCAGGCTCGAGATCTCGACGGCGAGTTCGGCGCGCACCGGAACCGCCATTTCGGCGGCGGCGGTGGGCGTCGGCGCGCGCCGGTCGGCGGCGAAATCGATCAGCGTGATGTCGGTCTCGTGGCCGACGGCGGAAATCAGCGGGATCATGCTGTCGGCCGCGGCGCGCACCACGATTTCCTCGTTGAACGACCACAGATCCTCGAGCGAGCCGCCGCCGCGGGCGACGATCAGCAGGTCCGGGCGCGGCACGGCGCCGCGTTCGGGCAGCGCGTTGAAACCGTTGATGGCGGCGGCGATCTGCTCGGCGGCGCCTTCGCCCTGCACCCGCACCGGCCACACCAGCACGCGGCGCGGGAAACGGTCCGCCAGGCGATGCAGGATGTCGCGGATCACTGCGCCGGTCGGCGAGGTGACGACGCCGATCACGTCCGGCAGCCAGGGCAACAGCTGCTTGCGCGCCTCGTCGAACAGGCCTTCGGCGGCGAGCTTGCGCTTGCGCTCTTCCATCAGCGCCATCAGCGCGCCGACACCGGCCGGCTCCAGCGCCTCGATCACGATCTGGTATTTCGACGAGCCCGGGTAGGTGGTGAGCTTGCCGGTGGCGATGACCTCGAGCCCCTCCTGCGGCTTGAAGCGCATGCGGCCGTGGACGCCCTTCCAGATCACCGCCTCGATCTTGGCGCCCGAGTCCTTCAGCGCGAAATAGCAATGGCCGGACGAATGCGCGCCGCGAAAGCCGGAAATCTCGCCGCGCACGCGGACATGGCCATAGGCGTCCTCGACCGTCCGCTTCAGCGCCGACGACAGCTCGGTGACGGTGAATTCGGGGGAGTTGGCAATGGGAGAGGCGGCTTGGGTCATGCGATTCGGGCTCATAATCGGCCCACGACCCTAAGTGGTCCGGCCGTCGTCGCCAATCAAACTTGCACGTCAGATAACTCTATGATACAGAGTTATCTGAAATTCCAAATATGCAACCGTCAGTGAGGGTCAGACTATGATTATCTCCTTTATTTCCAGGGTATTGGTAGGGATCTTGGCGCTGGTCGGCGTGGTCGGCATCGCGTTTGGTACGATGCTGTCCGCCCCGCTCGGTGGGCTGCCCCACCTGGAATCGATTTCCCGCACGGCGCGGGCCGTGGACCGCTCCGACATGCCGGCCATCGGCCATTTCCAGGCGCGCGACGGCACCACGCTCGGCCTGCGGCACTATCCGGCGCAAAAGCCGGGCGTCGCCCGGATCGCGGTCGTGGTGCACGGCTCATCGGGATCGAGCATTTCGGTTCACGCCCTGGCCAGGGCGCTGGCCGCCCAAGGGGTTGAGACCTTCGCGCCTGATATCCGCGGCCACGGTGCCTCGGGCACGCGTGGCGATATCGGCTACCTGGGCCAGTTGGAGGACGACCTCGCCGACCTGGTCGGCGAAATCCGCAAGACCCGCCCGGCGGCGCCGCTGACGCTGATCGGTCATTCGTCCGGCGGCGCTTTCGTATTGCGGGTGGCGGCCTCGCCGATCCACAGCCTGTTCGAACGCGCCGTGCTGCTCGCGCCCTATCTCGGCTATGACGCGCCCTCCAGCCGGCCGGACTCCGGCGGCTGGGCACGGGCCGACGTGCCGCGCTTCATCGCGCTCGTGCTCTTGAACAAGCTGGGCATCGATTGGGCGAATTCGCTTCCGACGCTTGCCTTCGCGGTGCCGCCGGACTCCAAGATGGTGCTGGCCGGCAGCTATTCCTATCGGCTGATGCGCAACTTCGCCACGGCGGGCTTTCGCACGGATGTGGCAGCGGCGTCCGGCCCGATCACGCTGTTTTCCGGCGCCGCCGACGAGCTGATGTTTTCCGATCAATACCAGTCCATGTTCGGCGACCGCGCGAACGTGAAGATCATCGACGGTATCAACCATATGGGCATCGTCAGCGACACCGCCGCGGTCGGAACGATCGCCGAAGACGTCGCGGCATTCGGCCCGGCATCATGATGACGCGACGGTCGAGCAGCGCCGCGGCCGCAGCGTTGTCGGCCGCGGCCCTCGCGCTGCTCACTGGTTTGCCCGTCGTTGCCGGTTCCGCGGCCGCCGCCCCGCCCGAGGCATCTGCCATGTCCTATCCGCTCGTGCCGTTCTCCACGATCGTCGACCACTGGGATCATCACTGGTTTCTGTGGCTTCCGCGTCACCCGGTCTATGAAGCCGTCGAAATCGCCAGCCGCGACCCGGACCGCGAGGGGCGCGTTGCGGTCTGGGTCTGGTTCACCGAGCGTGCCGGCGCCAAGCACCAGATCCACTATCGCAACGATCCCGTCCTGGCGCGTTTCGTAGGCGGCGAGTACCGTCCGATCGACTTCAGGATCTCGGGCGATGTCGGCCGACCGCGCGGCGTCAAGGTACGGTTCGACGACGTCGAGAACAGGCCTGTCGCCATCGATGTCGCATTCGATCCCGCCCAGACGCTCTCTCGACAGGGCGCCGGGTTGACCGACCAGAGCGGCCATATGAGCGACCGCGCGTTCCTGATCTTCTACCGTGAAACCAATGTGCTGGCCCGGGACGCCGGTGTCCTGATCGGGGACAGCAACGCCACTTTCGACCGGGATGAGCCCAGGGGCGACTTTCCGTTCAAGTGGGCCTACAGCCACGGCATCACCATCGGCCTTATTCGATATGGCTCTTTCAAGGTCGCATTCGGCCCGGACGGTTTCCAGCGCTCGCCGGAGGCCGGCGGCTACCTGATGCGGAGGGCGTGGGGTGGCGACGTCTCGCTGATCGCGGACGGCAGCGGACGGCTCAGGGAATATGTCGATCGCTCCGCCGATGGCGACTTTCTTCGCGTCGTCTTCGATCCGCCGTTGCCGTCGTGCGGCCGCGGGGACGAAGTTCAAGCCTCGGCATTTTCCATTTCGATCGCGGCTGCCGCCGACGTTGTCAAAGGAACGGTCGAGACCAGATGCGGCGATCGCGCGCATCTGCTGGGGTGGCATCCGGGCAAGCCGGACTGGGCGGCCAGGCAGCCCTTCCGGTCGGAGATCTCGATGGCAGACGACCATTCCGTGTCGGGGCAGGTGACGCTTGCCCGGTAGCCGAAGAGCATCTCGCGGACCGGCTTGTCGGGGCGTTTCGGGGTGGCGAAGTTGGAACTCCGAACTATGATCGCAACGAGTGTTTCTGCAGCGCGATCCGGCGCGGCGATCATGATCCAGCGGCGCAATCCGACGAGGGTGAATGCCAACATGAAGATCGACAGCCAGGAAGCCAGCGCGGCGCTCGCCGAAGTCGACGCGATCATGCAGCGGGTGCGGCAGTCGCGATCCTATCGATTGTCCAGTTCGGCGATGGTGCTGTGGGGCGTGCTGGTGGCGGCCGGCAATGTGGTCACGCATTTCTGGCCGCCGCATGCCAGGGCGGCATGGATCGGGGTCTATGTCGTCGGGATCGCCGGATCGATCGCGCTGAGCGGCGTGGAATATTCCCGATCACGAACGCGAACCTTCGATTGGCGCATCCTGGCCGCGTATCTCTTCTTCTTCGCTTTCGGGTTTCTGTGGACGGAGGGCCTGGTCCAGCTCACGCCGCGACAGCTGGGCGCGTTCTGGCCGACCTATTTCATGCTGGCCTACGCCATCGCAGGCCTCTGGTTCGGGCTGGCCTTCGTGGCAATCGGCCTCGCGATCTCGGCACTGACGTTGCTCGGCTATTTCTACGCGGGTCCATGGTTCGTGCTGTGGATGGCGCTCGTCAATGGCGGCGGGCTGGTGCTGTGCGGGCTGTGGATGCGCCGGAATTAATAGATGACCGAGTTCGACGACATCATCCACCAGCCATTGCGATTGCGCATCATGGCGGCGCTGCAGGCGCTGCCGGCGGGCGAAGGCCTGGAGTTCGCCCGGCTGAAGAAGCTGACCGGTGCGACCGACGGCAATCTCGGCGCCCATATCGAGACGCTGGCGAAAGCGGCCTATGTCGAGGTCGACAAGTCGTTCGTCGGAAAACGGCCGCAGACCAGGGTTACCGCCACCGCCGCCGGCCGCGGGGCGTTCGCCCGCCATGTCGCCTCGCTGCGGCAGATCATCGAGGCCGGCGGGTGATCGGGCCTCTTGTCTCGCCGCCGAAGGCAGGTTAAGCGCGACCCCGTCAGGATAGGGCTGGGCCAGCAGGTCAGGAGACGGCGATGAATATCCTTCTGCTCGGTTCCGGCGGACGCGAACATGCGCTGGCCTGGAAGATCGCAGGCTCGCCGCTGCTGACCAAACTCTGGTGCGCGCCGGGCAATGCCGGGATCGCCCGCGAGGCCGAATGCATCGGGCTCGACGTCGCCGACCACCAGGCGGTGATCGCCTTCTGCAAAGCCAACGCGGTCGATCTGGTGATGGTGGGTCCGGAAGCGCCGCTGGCGGCCGGCATCGTCGACGATCTGATGGCGGCCGGGATCAAGGCTTTCGGGCCGAGCCAGGCGGCCGCCCGGCTCGAAAGCTCGAAAGGGTTCACCAAGGACCTGTGCCGCGACCATGCCATTCCGACCGCCGCCTACGAGCGCTTCAGCGATGTCGGCAAGGCCAAGGCCTATATCCGGGACAAGGGCGCGCCGATCGTGGTCAAGGCCGACGGCCTTGCCGCCGGCAAGGGCGTCGTCGTGGCGGCAACAGTGGCCGAGGCGGAAGCCGCCATCGACATGATGCTGGGCGGCGGCCTGGGTGCCGCCGGCGCGGAAGCGGTGGTGGAGGAATTTCTCACCGGCGAGGAGGCGTCCTTCTTCGTGCTGTGCGACGGCGACCACGCGCTGCCGCTCGCCGCGGCGCAGGACCACAAGCGTGCCTATGACGGCGATCGCGGCCCCAATACCGGCGGCATGGGCGCCTATTCGCCGGCGCCGGTGATGACGGACGCGGTGATCCGGCGCACCATGGACGAGATCATTCTGCCGACGCTGCGCGCCATGAAGGCCAGGGGCACGCCCTACAAGGGCGTGCTGTTCGCCGGCCTGATGATCACGGCATCGGGGCCGAAACTGATCGAATACAATGTTCGTTTCGGCGATCCGGAGACCCAGGTGCTGATGGTCCGCCTGATGTCCGACCTGGTTCCGGCGCTGCTGGCGGCCTGCGACGGCGAACTCAAGCATTTCGACCTGCGCTGGTATCCCGACGCGGCGCTGACGGTGGTGATGGCGGCCAAGGGCTATCCGGGTGACTATGTCAAAGGCAGCGTGATCGAGGGGCTCGACGCCGCGGCGGCCACCGAGGGGGTGACGGTCTTCCACGCCGGAACCCGCGCCGACGCGGATCGGATCATCGCCACCGGCGGGCGGGTCCTCAACGTCACCGCGATCGGGCCGACGGTGCGCGAGGCGCAGCGTCGTGCCTACCAGGCGGTCGACTGCATCCGCTGGCCGGAAGGGTTCTGTCGACGCGACATCGGCTGGCAGGCGGTGGCGCGCGAGGAAAAGTAGAGGCAAGGCGATGGCCGAACTCGCTGATCTCTATCCGGGCTTCGCGTCGGAATGGGTGAGCACCAGCCGCGGCCGGATCTTCGCCCGGCTCGGCGGCAACGGCCCGCCGCTGCTGCTGCTGCACGGCTATCCGCAGACCCACGTGATGTGGCACCGCGTGGCGCCGCGGCTTGCGGCACGCTTTCAGCTGGTGATCCCCGATCTGCCCGGCTACGGCTGGTCCGATGTGCCGCAGAGCGAAGCCGATCATGCGCCCTATACCAAGCTCGCCATGGCGCAGACCATGATTGAGGTGATGGAAAAGCTCGGCCATGCCCGCTTCGCGCTCGCCGGCCATGATCGCCGCGCGCGCGTCAGCTATCGCCTCGCGCTCGATCACCCCGGCCGGCTGTCGCGGCTCGCCGTGCTGGATATTCTGCCCACCCTCGACTACTG
>JBKQQE010000176.1:0-20637 GCA_052326245.1 Xanthobacteraceae bacterium
CTGCCGGTGTTCGTGATTTCCCGGGTCGCCGACGACGCCATGGTCACCGAGATCGAGATGTGGAGCATCCGCGTCTCCGGCTGGAACGCGGAGGTGGCGCGCGCGGTATCGCCGTTTGGCGATGTCGTCGCCGTGCCCGACGGCACGTTCGACGGCGCCGCGCTGCTGGTGTCGGTCTCCACCGTCGGCAAGTCCGATCCGGCAGGCTCCCGGGTTCAGTCGCTGGACAAGATCCGGGCCACGCTGATTGCCGCGGGCGCGTCGGTGCGCTCCTCGGCCCTCGTCGGCAGCCACGCGGCGCGCTATACGGTGTCGCAGGCGGCTGCCGCCCCCGCGGCGCCCTGACGCCCGATTCACGCTTTGCGATAGTTCTGGAGTTCGATCCGATGTCCCGTCCCGTGCCGAAGTCCGGCATTCTCGATATTGCGCCCTACACCCCGGGCAAGAGCGGCAGCGAGCAGCCGGGCCGTATTTTCAAGCTGTCGGCGAACGAAACCCCGCTCGGCCCGTCGCGACGGGCGATCGAGGCCTACAAGGCCGCGGCGGCGCATCTCGAGGACTATCCGGAAGGCACCTCGCGGGTGCTGCGCGAAGCGATCGGCCGCAAATTCGGCCTCGATCCCGACCGCATCATCTGCGGCGCCGGATCCGACGAGATCCTGAACTTCCTCGCCCACGTCTATCTCGGACCCGGCGACGAGGCGATCCACACCACCCATGGTTTCCTGGTCTATCCGATCGCCACCCTGGGCAACGGCGCAACCAACGTGGTCGCGGCGGAGAAGAACCTGACGGCCGACGTCGACGCCATTCTCAAGGCGGTGACGCCGCGCACCAAACTGGTATGGCTCGCCAACCCCAACAATCCGACCGGCACCTACCTGCCGTTCGACGAGGTCAAGCGGCTGCGCGCCGGGCTGCCCTCGAATGTGCTGCTGGTGCTCGACGCGGCCTATGCCGACTACGTCTCGCGCAACGACTACGAGTCCGGCATCGAACTCGTCGCCACCACCGAGAACACGGTGATGACGCGCACGTTCTCGAAGATCTACGGGCTCGCCGCGCTGCGCATCGGCTGGATGTACGGGCCGGAGCACATCGTCGACGCGGTCAACCGCATTCGCGGACCGTTCAACGTCAGCCATGCGGCGATGGTCGCCGGCGTCGCCGCGCTCGAGGACAGCGAGCATTACGAAGCGTCGCGGGCGCATACCGAACGGTGGCGGACCTGGCTCACCGATGAAATCGGCAAGCTCGGCCTCAAGGTGACGCCCAGCGTCGCGAACTTCATCCTGATCCACTTTCCGCACGACAAGGGCAAGACCGCCGACGACGCGGATGCCTTCCTGACCGCGCGCGGGCTGATCCTGCGGGCGCTGAAGAACTATCATTTGTCGCACGCGCTGCGCCTGACGATCGGGACCGAGGAGGCCAATCGGCTGGTGGTCGACGCACTTGGCGACTTCATGAGGCGCAAGTGACCTCTGTTCCGCTGTTTCCGCGCGTCGCGCTGATCGGGCTCGGGCTGATCGGCTCGTCGATCGCGCATGCCGTGAGGCAGCTCGGTCTCGCCGGAGAACTGGTCGCGACCGACGCGTCCCCTGCGGTCCGCGCGCGCGCCGTCGAGCTCAAGCTCGCCGACCGCGTCGCGGCCTCCAACGCCGACGCGGTCCGGGACGCCGATCTGGTGATCGCCTGCGTGCCGGTGGGAGCCTGCGCCGACGTTGCCGCCTGCATCGGCCCCCACCTCAAGCCCGGCGCGATCGTCTCCGATGTCGGCTCGGTCAAGGGCGCCGTGCTGCGCGCGATGGCGCCGGCGCTGCCGCCCTCGGTGCACTTCATTCCGGCCCACCCGGTGGCCGGCACCGAGAATTCCGGGCCGGACGCCGGCTTCGCGGAACTGTTCATCAACCGCTGGTGCATTCTGACGCCGCCGGACGGGATCGATCCCGCAGCGCTGGAACGGCTCGCGGCGTTCTGGCGCGCGCTCGGCGCCAATGTCGAGGTGATGAGCGCTGACCATCACGATCTGGTGCTGGCGGTGACGAGCCATCTGCCGCACCTGATTGCCTACACCATCGTCGGCACCGCCGACGAGCTCGAGGACGTGACCCGCTCCGAAGTGCTGAAATTTTCCGCGGGCGGCTTCCGCGATTTCACCCGGATCGCGGCCTCCGATCCGACCATGTGGCGCGACGTGTTCCTCAACAACAAGGACGCGGTGCTGGAGATGCTCGGCGCGTTTCAGGAGGATCTGTCGAAACTGACCCGGGCGATCCGCCGCGGCGACGGCGACGCGCTGTTCGAGCACTTCACCCGCACCCGCGCCATTCGCCGCGGCATCGTCGACATCGGCCAGGACGCCGCGAGCCCGGACTTCGGCCGCCCCCATGGTCCGCTGCCGAAAAGCGGATCCGCCGGCTGAGCGCTGCTCCGCGCCGCCGCGCGGCGCGGGCGACGGCCTCAGAACAGCGGCGGCAGCTGGGCCACCTGCAGGGGCCCGAGAAACATCGCACCGTCGACGAATTTCAGCGGCAGGGCGATCGCCTTGCGGCCTTCGAGCGTGGTCGGCTGACCCAGCATGGCGATGCCGGCGGCGAGCCCCGCATTGGCATTCTTGCGGGCGAGGTTGCCGAGCCCCGGAACCGCGCGATCGAGCGCGCCGATGATGCTGTTGACGTCGCGGGCGCTGACGCCGGGCGCCATCTTGTCGACGGCGCCCTGCGACAAGCCCCGATCCAGCAGCCGGTCGAGACCGAGCGCGGGGATGATCTTTTCCAGGCCGGCGACGGTCATTGCGAGCTGGCCATCGAGGTTGCCCGCCGGATTGATGCTGAGCGATCCCGCGGTGAGCGCCAGCACCTCGCCCTGCTCGAACCGCGACTGGGTGATGTCGATGCGCCCGCCCGCCGCCTGGATCTCGCGAAAGCGCGCCGGCCAGGGCTTGGGCGACAAATCCTTCAACCCGCGAAGCTTGGCGCGGATGTCGGCATTGAACGGGTCCTGCAGCACCGGATGCACACCGAACACCGTGGCGGAGACGAGCTGCAACACCGCCTCGATGACGGGGTTATCCTGCACCGAACCGTCGGCGAGGCGCGCGTGCAGTTCGAGGTGGTCGGCGCGCAGCAGCGGTGACGGCACCGCCCCGTTCAACAGGTCGATGGACGCGTGGTCGAACGCGAGCGACGCGCGCTGCGGCGCGGTGGGCAGACCTGCCACGCTGGCTTGCCCGAGGGTCCAGTTCGCCACCGCCGACGGCTGCTGGCCGATATCGGTGAAGGTGACCGGCCCGGTGAACTCGGCGATGATCAGGGTGGGATCGTAGATCTGGGTGACGACGTGAATGTCGGCGAGCCGCGCCGTCACCGGGATGCGCGTGGCGGTCTGTTCCGCGGTCTGCGACACCAGCGATACGCCGGCGCCGTTGCAGTGGACCTCGAGCCGGAACGGAAAGCCCCCGACGGTTCGTTGGGCGCAGTCATAGACCCGCCCGGACCTGGCCTCGCGGTCGCGCCAGCCGTCCAGCTCGGTGCTGATGCGGGAAGCCGCGACGAACCAGAACACGCTCCATCCCGCCGCCAGCAGCAGGACAGCGGCCGGGACCGCGTAGAGCGGCCAGCGGGAACGACGACGCGGCGAGAATTCGGGATCAATCATCAAGCGACCTGAGGACAACAGTTGGGGTATTTTCGGGCAGGCACGTGGAGTGGATTTGACATTCGCTTCATTCGCGAACCTACCCGCCGGCCCGACGCAGCCATAGCCGGAAAACGGCGCCCGCAGAAGCACCATCCAGCCTGACGGCGGGGCCAACCGCAATTGCGTTGAACTTGGGCCCGCCTCGTGACACATGAAGACAATGACCGAAGTAACCGATATGGCGGCAAGGATCCTCGACGAATCCGACTTTCCCGACGGCGAATTGTGGGTTTTCGGTTATGGATCGCTGATCTGGAATCCCGGTTTTGCCTTCGTCGAGCGGGTGCCGGCGCGGCTGATCGGCGAGCATCGCGCCTTGTGCGTGTATTCGCTGGTGCATCGCGGCACCCCGGAAAAGCCCGGGCTGGTGCTGGGGCTGGACCGTGGCGGCGCCTGCCAGGGGCTCGCCTTCCGCGTCGCGCGCGAGCACCGCAAGGCCACCATCGCCTATCTGCGCGCCCGCGAACAGGTCACGAGCGTCTACCGCGAGGTGATGCGCTCGGTCTGGCTCAAGGATCACGCCCGGCAGCGGGTCAGCGCGCTCGCCTACGTGTCGGATCGCGGCCACGACCAATATGCCGGGCGCCTTCCGCTCGATCGCCAGCTGCATCTGGTGCGACAGGGGCACGGCGTCTCCGGTGCGAACATCGACTATGTTCTGGCCACGGTGAAGGCGCTGGAAGACCACGGCATCCATGACGCGCCGCTGCATCAGCTGGCGATGCGCTTGCGCGGCGACGCGGTGGTCCAGCTGTGACGAAAGCGGAAGCGCGACTTAAAAAGGAAGACAAAGAAAAAGGCCCCGGCGATGCCGCCTGAGCCGTTGTTCTGCGAGCCCAAGTCGCCGCGCCTGGGTTTCAGGGCAGCGGCATCAGGCGATAGTTGACGCCGACCTTCACCAGGCTGATCGCCTGGGAGTTGACCAGACTGAAGGCTGCGAGGCCGACGCCGTTGATGGTCCCGCTGAGGGGAACGGTCTTCGAGCCCATGTCGATATAATCATACTCGAGCTTGGCCGACCAGTTGGTCATGAAGCCCCATTCGAGGCCCGTTCCGACCGTCCAGCCGACCTTGGTCTGCGATGCGTTCCCCGTAAAGATCTGCAAGCCCGCTGCGGTCCAGGTGTCGGTGTAGCTGGTGTGGGCAAGAGCGGCGCCAACCTTGCTGTAGAAAAGCCACGGTCCCTGCGCCAGGCCCAGCCTGACCGTCGACGTCGCGGTCCAGTCGGTGTTGGCACCCAGGGCGCGGTTGATGGTGCCGCCGCCGAAACCGCCGAGCGTGGTAAAGGTAGCGGTGTTGTTGGCTTTGAGGTCGGTCCAGGAGGCATCGTACTCGGTGCCGACCACGAAACGCCCGATCTGGTAATTCCAGCCGGCCTCGCCGCCACCGAGAAACCCGGTGCTCCTGGCCGTCTGCAGCGGCGGTACGCCGAGGATGATGCCTAGAAACCCAAGGCTGGGATCGGAGATGTCATTGGTGGACCAGCCGCCACCGAGATGCGCGCCGATATAGATCCCGCTCCAGTCGTACGCGGTGACCGGTGCAAGCAGTGGTGCCTTGACCGGTGCCGGCAAATCCGCAGCGCGAACGGCACCGCACGCCATCACCGAAATTGCCACGCCCAACGCCAAAAGCTGCTTCATCGCAAAAACTCCTACATTGCAAATGACTGGCACAATTGGTGGCGACCGTAGTGAAGACCACGGGTCGAGTCTGTGACTATTTTGCAACAATACAGTGGTAATATGCGCAGGCAGCAAATTGCGCGGCGATCCGATCGATCGGAACGCTCCGTCGCGCCGCTTAGCCGGGCTTCACCTCGGGCACGACGACGCCGAACAGCCTGGCCTGCTCGTCACGACCTTCCTGTACGATGCGATTGGTCGCGGTTTCGATCACGCTCTCCAGCCGAGCCAGAAATTCGTTGCGCGGCAGCCCGGGGGGCAGCGGATCGAGAAACTCGACGATGATCGTTCCGGGATAGCGCAAGAAGCTGCGCCGCGGCCAGAACAGCCCGGCGTTCAGCGCGACCGGAATGCAGGTCACGCCGCAGTCGGCATAGACCACTCCGACACCGGCCTTGTAGTCCGGTGGCGCGCCCACCGGCCGGCGCGTTCCCTCGGGGAAAATGATGAGCTGGCGGCCGCGCCGCACCTCGTCGCGCGCGGCGCGCGCCATCTTGATCAGGCTGCGACCGCCGGCGGCGCGGTCAACGCCGATCATGTCCGCCTTGCTGAGGTACCAGCCGAAAAACGGAATCCACTTCAATTCACGCTTGAGGATATAGAGCGGCTGATCGAAGAACTGCAGCAGCGCAAACGTCTCCCAGATCGACTGGTGCTTGGCCGCGACGATCAGGGGACCTTGCGGAATCTTTTCCAGGCCGCGGTATTCAACCTTGGTGTTGCAGATCGGGCGCATCAGCCAGATGCTGCTGATGCCCCAGTTCTTGGCGATGCGAAGGATGCCCCAGCGCGGCATCAGATAGGTCGGCAGACCGACGATCACCCAGAACGCCAGCAAGATGTAGAAGAGGATATTGAACACCAGCGAGCGCAGGAAAATCGACAGCAACGGCACGTTCGAAATCCAATCAATTGACCGACACGGCCGACCTGCGGGCCAGGTCGCGGGGGGCGGCCGGCTCCTCGGAGGCGACCATCGAGCCGAACCCCAGCCGATCGAGACCGACGCGCAGTTCGGCGGCGACGTATTTGGCGTATTCCAATAGCAAGAGACGCATCGCGGCACCACTGCTCCACCACGGCTCGTCGTTCCACTTGTCCCCGACCACCGGGAACGGGATCAGCGCCACGTCCGGCATGGCGTGGGACAATTCCACGATGGCGCGCGGCATGTGATAGTTGGACGTCACCACGATCAGCGAGTGGAAGCCGCGCTCCCGGACCCAGCGCCGGGTCCCGGTGGCGTTGCTGCGGGTATTGATCGCGGAGTGGTCGAGGTCGACGCAGCAACCGAGCAGCGGCTGGCTGTCGGGCAGCGAACGCTGGATCTCCAGCGCGCCGCTGGTCGGATGCACGCCGGAAATCAACAGGCGCTTGCCGTAGCCGACCGACAGCAATTCCATCGCGTCGGAGACCCGCGACGATCCCCCGGTCAGCACCACGATGCCGTCGGCGTCGCGAGGCGGTTTGGCTTCGGTCGCCGGAAGCTGGCGCAGAAACACCACGAAGCCGACCACCGCCGCGGCCACCACGGCGAAAGCCAGCGCCATCACGAAGCGGACCGACCGCACCGCGACGGACACCGCCGCGCTGCCGCGCGATGCATGGCTATCGATCCCTGTCGTCATGGCGAAGTCGGTCGGCTCCCGGGGGCGAACTTGTCATGCAAGTGTAACGCAGAATCCGGCTTTGCTGCGACCTGAATTGCACCTCAGTCAATGTCATTTATCGTCGCGAACAGCGTGCGCCGCGACGCCAGGGCGGTGATCAGCGCGATCACGGCGGCCTGCGCCAGCAGCACGAGGTATCCCGATGGGCGCAGCGAAAAGGTGCCGAGCAGGGCTGCGAACTGATCGCCTGCCGGCGTCCCGGAAAACCACGTTCCGATTGATTCGGAGAAGCCGAACAGCAACAGCGCCGCGACCACGCCGATCAGTCCGCCCTCGCAGCCCAGCCGCAGGAAATGCCGCAGGAATCGATTGGCGATGTAGCTGTCGGAGGCCCCGACGAAATGCAGCACCTCGACGATCGGCCGGTTCGCCGCCATTGCGCCGCGGGTCGCAAACGAAACCGAAATGATCGTGGCGGCGATGACCAGAATCAGAATCCCGATCCCGGCCAGCACCGTCGCCCCGGTGGTCGACCGCATCCGTTCGATCCAGGCCCGGTGATCGTCGATGCTGGCGGACGGCGCCACCGCCGCGACGCGACCGCGCAGGCTCGCGAGGTCGAGCCCGCCATCCGGCGCGACGCGCGCCACGATCACCCGCGGCACCGGCAGATCGGCGAGCGACAGCCCGGTGCCGAGCCAGGGTTCGAGCAGCTTGGCGGATTCCTCGGCGCTGAAGGGACGCACGGAGACGATCCCGGGCTGCGACCGCACCGCCGCGACGATCGCGCCGACATCCTTGTCCATGTCGCGGCCCTGCACCGGCCGGAGCTGAATGGTGATCTCGCTGGCGACGTCGGATTGCCATTCCGCCGCCGACGCGCGCACCAGCAGCACCGCGCCCGTCGTCAGCGACGCCAGGAACGTCATGATCGCCACCACCGCCACCAGCGCCCGGCCGGCGATCGAACTGCGCGGCACGATCGGCGCGGAAATCCGCGCCTTCGCCGGCAGGCGGGGGCGCTCGCCGGTGCCAAGATCCATCAGCCCGTGATGATCGCCTTCGGCTCTATTCATAGATGTGCAGCCGCCCTTCGTGCAGCACCATACGCCGTGCGTCGATCTGATCCATCAGGCCGATGTCGTGGGTCGCGATGATCACGGCGGTGCCCGACCGGTTGAGTTCGATGAACAGCCGCAGCAGGCGCCGCGCCAGCGTCGGGTCGACGTTGCCGGTCGGCTCGTCCGCGAGCAGCAGCAGCGGGCGCGCGATCACGGCGCGCGCGATCGCGGCGCGCTGTTTCTCGCCCCCCGACAGCACCGGCGGCAGGGCGTCCATCCGCTCGCCGAGACCGACCCAGCGCAACAGGTCGATGACCTCCTTGCGATAGCTGGATTCCGGCCTGCCCATGACCCGGAACGGCAACGCCACGTTCTCGTAGGTGGTCATGTGGTCCAGCAGCCTGAAGTCCTGCAGCACGATACCGATGCGCTTGCGCAGGTCGGCGATATCCTCCTTGCCCAGCAGCGAGACGTCCTGTCCGAACAGGTTGACGAGGCCGCGCGTCGGCCGCAGCGACAGAAACAGCAGCCGCAGCAGCGAGGTCTTGCCCGCGCCCGACGGGCCGGTGAGAAACTGGAAGGAATGCGGCGGAATGTGAAAATTGAGGTCGCGCAGGATTTCCGGACCGAGGCCGTAGCGCAACCCGACATTCTCGAACCGGACCACGGTCAGCCCCCCGCGCGGACCGCCATGCGGCGGTTGGACCAAACCCGGGCCATCTTCAAAAATCCTGTCAGTTCAGAGCCTTGGTCAGACCCTTGGCCACATTTTTGTGACACGTATCCGCCTCTCGCTCGCTCCGCATCGCACGTTGCCGCAGGCTTCACCCCGTGGTCTTTTTCCGACCTCAAGGGTTGTGCGGCGGTTATGGTTTCCGGTTCGTTAACGGACGGATGATACTGTCCCCACGCAATTCCTGCGATGGGTTCCATGCAGATCGTCTGTCCTCATTGTACGACGTCATACGCGGTCGACGCCGCCACCTTCGGCTCCGCCGGACGCACCGTGCGTTGCGCGCGCTGCAAGGAGACCTGGCTGGCCTTTCCGGAGGAGGTCGCCACCGCCTATGCCGCGACCACCGGCGCGGAAGACGGCAGCGGCTGGGACGATCCGCCGCCCGAGTCATCCGCCGCCGAAGAGGTGCCGGTCGTCGACAGCCCGTCGATTTCCAGCGACATGCCGGCGAGCCCGGATCACGAGGACGCCGAATGGACGTCGCTGGCGCGGCATGAGGTCGACGACATTCTCGAGGGTCCGCGCCGGACCCGCTCGCTGATCGACCGGCTCGGCCTGTCGACGCTGTCGCTCGGGCCGATCGCCCGCAGCCGCGGGCTGCAGCGCCTTGCCTACAAATCTCCCGTGAGCCTGCCGGTTGCCTGTGCCGCGATGGGCGCGGTGCTGCTCGGCCTCGTGATCTGGCGCGCCGACATCGTCCGGCTGATGCCGCAGACGGCCACGTTCTTCAAGATGGTCGGCCTCGGCGTCAACCTGCGCGGGCTCGCCTTCGAGGACGTCAAGGTCTCCACCGAGACCGTCGACAACAAGCCAGTGCTGATCATCGAAGGCAACATCGTCGATATCGGCAAGAAGGCGGTCGATATCCCGCGGCTGCGGTTTCTGGTGCGGGACGCGCACGGCACCGAAATCTATGCCTGGAACGCGGTGCTCGACCAGCCGGTACTGCGACCGGGAGAGAAGGCGTGGTTCAAATCGCGCCTGGCGTCGCCGCCGCCGGAAGGCCGCGAAATCGTGGTCCGCTTCTTCAACCGCCGTGACCTCTCGGCCGGAGGCGCCTAGAGCGCGATAGCCTTGGATTGAATCGCAATCGCGCTCTAGCTTTTTGATTGAGCATGATCTTTTCGGAAAACCGGTTTCCACTTTTCCGGATCATGCTCTAACATTCGCGATGCCGTCGGCGCCGGCGCCGCGGTGGCGCAACCGGAAACACCGTTCATGCCGCTCGTCCCATGCCACGAATCCTGATTGCCGACGACGAGGAGTCGATGCGCTCGCTGGTCGCGCGGGCGCTCGCCATGGACGGTCATCAGACGATGACGGCGGCCGACGGCGCCGAAGCGCTCGAGATCATCGGCCGCGAGAACGGCGCGTTCGACCTGCTGCTGACCGACATCAAGATGCCGCTGATGGACGGCATTGCGCTGGCGCTGGCCGTGAAACGGGATTTTCCGGCGATTCCGATCCTGCTGATGACCGGCTTCGCCGACCAGCGCGAGCGCGCCTCGGGGCTGGACGCCATCGTCAACGACGTCATTACCAAGCCGTTTTCGGTTGCCGATATCCGCGCCGCCGCGCTCCGGGCTCTCTCGGCCGGAAATTCCGGTCTTGCCTCAGTTTGAAATCCAGTTCGGGTCAGCCAGATAGAACGCATCCCCGATATCGGTTTGATGCGCACTGAGCGCCAATAGCTTGTCACAAATTTCCCGAATAGAAAGCGGTGTCTCTGATTTCCATTCAGATCGAACATGAGGCGGCGTGGCATGCACTTTGTATCCGCCGGGCATTTTTTCAATTGTAATCATGCCGCTTGCTTCTCGCAGAGGCCGCAAAGTCGTGCGGCTCAGTAATCCTTCAGAAGCCTCTCGATGTAGTCGAGTTCGAGCTGCGGCCGTTGCGGATCGGCAAGGCGGCGGCGCAATTCCTCGAGAATCCGGCGTGCACGCTGGACGTCGATTTCGCCGGGAATGCGGACGTTGAAACCGTCGTCGGGGTTGTGCGACCGCAACGGGCGCCCCAGCGGATCGCTGTCGGCGCCGCTGCCGTCCTGACGCCCGACCCGGTTGCCGCGCCCCTCGCCCTCGCCCGCCATCTGCTGCTGCGCTTCCCGCGCCAGCTTCTGCGCGCCGCGGCGCAGCGCTTCCAGCGCCCGCCCCTGCGAATCGACGGCGGCGTCGGCATTGCCGTCGCCGAGCCGCCCGTCGGCATCGCCCATGGCGCTGTCGGCCTCGTCGAGCCCGCTGCCGTCGTCACCCTGGCCCTGCCCGGCCTCGGCCTGTTCGTCCTGCCCCGGCTCGGCCTGTTCGCCGTTGTCGCCGTCGCGGCCGGGCTGGCCGCGCTGGTGCGAGCCCAGTCCCTGCTTGTTCAAGTCGTCGAGCAGCTTCTTCAGGCGGTCGCGCAGGCCCTGCTGGTCCTCGCGCAGCGCGTTCATCGCGTTCTGGTCGCCGGACTTGCCGCGCATGCGATCGCGCCGCGACTCCTGTCCCTGTTTGAACGTCTTGTCACGCAACTGCTGCTGCTTGCGGATGACGTCGCCGAGCTCGTTGAGCGACTGCTGCATGTCGCTGTCGCCCTGCTGGCCGGGCTGGGCCATCTGCAGGTTCTCGAGCATCTGCTGCAGCTGATCGAGCAGTTGCCGCGCGCCATCCTTGTCGCCGGACCGCGACAGCCGCTCCATGCGCTCGATCATGGCGTTGAGATCTTCCGGGCGGACGAACTTGGTGTTCGGCCCCAGCGGCCGCGCCAGCTGCTGGGGATTGGTCTTCAGCTGCTCGGCAAGCTGGCGAATATACTGGTCCAGCGCCGCGCGCAGCTGCTCGGTCAGCTTCTTGATCTCCTCGTCGCTGGCGCCGCGCTCGAGCGCCTGCTGCAGCGCCTCCTGCGCCGCGCGCAGCGCCTTTTCGACGTCGCTCAAGTTGCCGTCCTCGATCGCCACCGCGAGCGCCCACAGGCTCGCGACGACGTCGCGCAGCGCGTCGTCGGTGCGCGCGCTGGCGAGCTGCGCGGCGGCGGCGCGCAGCTCGAGGTACTGCCCGAATTCCGGCGTGAACAATTCCGGCGCGATCAGCAGTGCTTCGAGCGCGGCGTGGACCGTGGCGCTCTGGTTGGCGTCGAGCGCCAGCATGCGCCGCAGCTCGATCAGCGCGCGCGGCACCGGCTTGGCGAACACCCGCTCGGGCAGCCGCATCGTGAACGGCGCGCTGCGCCCCTCGTTGCCGGCCTCGTCGCGCGCCACCAGCGTCAGCGCGACCTCGGCGCCGGCATAGGGATGCTCGCTGAGATCCTTGATGGTCTGGCCGATGCCGTTGCGGGTGCGCGCGTTCGGCAACACCAGCGCGAAGGCGGGCAGCTCATACAGCGGCCGCGCCGCCGCATGGTCGCCATCGACCACGCCGCCGTCCTGCACGGTGAACTGGGCCTTGGCGTCGGTCACGCCATAGTCGTCTTCGATCTTGTAGGCGAGCAGCACCGCGCCCCGCGCCTGGCGCTCCGGATCCCTGGCGAGCGCGATCGTGGGGGCGCGGTCGGGCACGGCCCGGAACGTCCATTGCGGATGCGTCGCCGGCGAGCGAACCTGCGCGCTGCCGTCGCCGGATATGGTGAAGCGGCGCTCGGTGGCCCCCTTGGGGGTCTCGTCGGAGGCCGCCGCCTCGGCAATGCCGCCGCTGGTCGCAACCTCCAGCGTGGTGCCGCTGCTGCGCACGGTCAGCGTGCTTCCGGCCGGGACCGCCAGGGTGGCGGACGGCGACGCCGCGTTGTCGCCGGTCGTGCCGGCCGTCAGGATCACCGGTGCGCGCGCGGTATAGGCCGGCGGCGTCACCCACGCATCGACCCGCACATCGGCGGTGGCCAAAAGACCATTCCAGTCGAAGGCGGCGGCCAGGCGCGCGGTGCGTTCGCCGGTGGCGGCAATGAACGTCGCGGCGAGCAGCATGATCGCCAGCGCCCGCACCGCCCATGGATCGTAGACCGCGAGCCGCGGCGACGGCAGTCCGGCGCGGATCCGGCGCAGCGACGCCAGCGCGCGCTCCCGCTGCACCTGCCACAGCGCCAGCGTCACGGGGTCGTCCGAACGCACGGTATCGGTCAGCGCGGTCGCGGGGCGATGGGGAACACCGGCGGCGCGATCCAGCCGGCGCAGCGCCTCGTCCCGGGTCGGCCAGCGCATCCGAATCAGCGGCAGCAGGGACGCCAGCGCCAGCGCCGCAAACAGGGTGACGCCGACGACGCGCCCCGCGGTCGGCATCGCAACCCAGATGCCGGCCCAGGACACCGCCAGAAACAGGCCGATCACGGACAGGAAGCGGGCGCCCAGCGGCCACAGCCGCTCCCATGCGATGGCCCAGATGGCGCGCCGCAACGCCTGCAGAAGGCGAAGCCGCGTCTGGTCCGGCCCGTCTGGTGGCAATGGAATCGTTCCCATCTCGTGTTGCAGTCGATTGCACCCTAGCACGGCGGCGGCAATGAGGCACCGGGACGAGCCAACCATCCGGGACAATGCACCGATGAACTCACGCAGACGTGACGCGACCCGATTCCCCGCGTAGCCTGACCGTCCACCGCCGATCCCTCCACGCGACCAACGGAACATTTCATGGAAAAGGTTACCTGCGACGAGGGCGCCGACAGCGACGTCACCGCCGCGATCAAGCCGATCGAACGCGCCGCCAGCGCGGCCGCGCCGCCCACCGGGAGCACGTGACGGCGATGAATGCGGCCGCAGACCCCGAGATCTACGCCATCCGCTACGCCCACCACGATGGCCGCACCGAAGCGCAGAACTTCATCGGCGGCGATCCCCACCAGGCGTCCTGGCCGCTCGACTTCTACCTCTGGGCGATCAAGACCGCGCAGCGTACGATCCTGGTCGATACCGGCTTCGACCAGGCGATGGCGCAGAAGCGCGCCCGCACTGTGCTCCGTCCGGTCGCGGAGGGATTGCGGGCGGTCGGCATCGCGCCCGACGACGTCAGCGACGTGGTGATCACGCATCTGCACTACGATCACGCCGGCAATCACGAGCTGTTTCCCGGCGCGCGCTTCCATCTTCAGGACTGCGAAATGGCCTACGCCACCGGGCGCTGCATGTGCAACGCCGCGCTGCGCATGCCGTTCGAGGCCGACGACGTCGCCGCGATGGTGCGCAAGGTGTTCGCCGGCCGCGTCACCTTTCACGACGGCGACGGCGCCATCGCGCCCGGCGTCACCGTGCATCGCATCGGCGGCCATTCCAAGGGTCTGCAAAGCGTGCGGGTCGAAAGCCGGCGCGGTGCGGTGGTGCTCGCCTCCGACGCGAGCCATCTCTACGCCCATTTCGAGACCGGGAAAGTGTTTCCGATCGTCTACGATGCCGAGGCCGTGGTGGCCGGATACGCGCAGCTGCGGCGGCTCGCGCCCTCGGACCGGCACATCATCCCCGGACACGATCCCGACGTGCTGCGGCGCTATCCCGCCGCGCGTCCCGGGCTGGAAGGCTGGGTGGTGCGGCTCGATCTCGACCCGGTCGGCTAGAGCCAGGGCGCAGACCGATCCAGCGCGATCAGGGCGTCGGCCTCGATGCGGGGGCGCACCACCGCCCATTGCGCGCCCTTCACCAGCACCTCCGGCACCAGCGGCCGGGTGTTGTAGGTGCTGGCCTGCACCGCGCCATAGGCGCCAGCCGTCAGGATCGCCAAGAGATCGCCCGGCGCCGGCTCGGGCAGCGTGCGGCCGAGCGCGAGATAATCGCCGGTCTCGCACACCGGACCGACGACGTCGGCGACAATCGTCGGCGCATCCGCGCGCGGCTGGCGCACCGGCACGATGTCGTGGTGCGCTTCGTAGAGCGTGGGGCGGATCAGGTCGTTCATCGCGGCGTCGATGACCAGGAAGGTCTTGGCGTCGCCGCGCTTGAGATAGAGCACGCGCGTCACCAGGATTCCCGCGTTGCCGACGATCATGCGACCGGGCTCGAACAGCAGCTTGACGTCGAGCGCGCGCACCGCGCGCTTGACCACCTCGGCATAGGCCGCCGGCAGCGGCGGCGGCGGCGCGTCGGCGTGATAGGGGATGCCCAGCCCGCCGCCGAAATCGACATGCGAGATGGTGTGGCCGTCCGAGCGCAGGGTCCGGACGAAAACCGCCAGCAGCGCGAAGGCATGCGCCATCGGCGCCAGATCCGTGATCTGGCTGCCGATATGCATGTCCACGCCGGTGACGCGGATGCCGGGCAGGCGCGCGGCGCGGGCATAGACCTCGCGGGCGCGGCCGATCGGAATGCCGAACTTGTTTTCCGACTTGCCGGTGGCGATCTTGGCGTGGGTCTTGGCGTCGACGTCCGGATTGACGCGCACCGAGATGCGCGCGGTGCGGCCGGCGGCCACGGCGATGCCGGATAAGAGCTCGAGCTCCGGCTCGGATTCGACATTGATGCAGAGAATATCGGCCGCCAGCGCGGCGCCGAGCTCGGCCTCGGTCTTGCCGACGCCCGAGAACACGATCTTGTCGGGCGGGATCCCCGCGGCCAGCGCGCGCTTCAACTCCCCTCCCGACACCACATCGGCGCCGGCGCCGAGCCGCGCCAGCGTGCGCAGCACCGACTGGTTGGAATTCGCCTTCAGCGCGTAGCAGGCCAGCGCGTCAACGTCGGCAAACGCGTCGGCGAACACCGTGTAATGGCGCTCCAGCGTCGCGGTGGAATAGCAGTAGAACGGCGTGCCGACGCCGGCGGCGATGGCGGCGAGATCGACATCCTCGGCGTGCAGCACGCCGTCGCGATAGTCAAAATGATGCATGACGCGGGTGTCCGGGCTCCAACATTGCGCGACGGCGGAATTCCGAGCGAGGACGGCCATCGATCGGGCCTTACCTTCCTGGCCTCATTGTGCCGCCGACTGGAGGACCTGAGAATTAGTCCAGGATCGGGTCGATGATGATGCGTTTGGGCGGCAGCTTGGGCGCGTACATTGTGCGGTCGGAGGAGTTGCCGGTGTTGAACAGATTGCCCTGCGCGGCGGCGGCACCGGTCTTCGCATTGGGGTCGGTCTGCGCGGTTGCCTGGCCCGTCGGGGCCGCCGACGCGCTCGGCGGCAGATCGAGGCCCGCCTTGCGCCCGCATGCGCCGAGCGCAAGCGCAGACGCGGCCAGCGCGGCCAGCGCGAGGAGCTTGGAATTGAGGCCGGTCGTGCGCTTCACAATCGAAAATCCCTGCATGCGGCGATACCCTACAAATATCGCCCCGGTTTGGCGAGCGGGCTCTTGATTAATCTGAATTGCGCCCTTTTTCCAGACGCTTAAGCCAGCTTTTGGCCTGCGCGCGGACATTCTTCGGCGCGGTGCCGCCGAAGCTGGTGCGGCTGCGCACCGAGCTTTCCACCGTCAGCACCGCGAGCGCCTCGCGGCTGATGCGCGGCTCGATCTCCTGCATCGCCTTGAGCGGCATTTCGTGCAGGCCGACGCCGTCGGCCGCGGCCCTGGCGACGATCCGGCCGGTGACGTGGTGGGCCTCGCGAAACGGCATCTTCAGCGCCCGCACCAGCCAGTCGGCAAGGTCGGTGGCGGTGGCGTAGCCGTCGCCGGCGGCGCGCTTCATGCGCTCGGGGTCGGGCTGCAGATCGAGCACCATGCCGGTCATGGCCCGAACCGCCAGCGACAACGCCGCGAAGGCCTCCATGGCGCCCTGCTTGTCCTCCTGCATGTCCTTTTGATAGGCGAGCGGCAGCCCCTTCATCACGATCAGCAGGCCGTTGAGCGCGCCGATGACGCGGCCGGTCTTGGCGCGCACCAGTTCCGCCGCATCCGGGTTGCGCTTCTGCGGCATGATCGACGAGCCGGTGGTGAACTTGTCCGACAGCCGGACCAATCCCACCAGCGGCGACGTCCAGATCACGATTTCCTCGGCGAACCGCGAGAAATGTACCGCCGCGATCGCGGCCGCCGACAGCACCTCCAGCACGAAATCGCGATCCGACACCGCGTCGAGCGAGTTGGCCATCGGCCGGTCGAAACCCAGCGCGCGCGCGGTCGCCGCGCGATCGATCGGGAACGAGGTGCCGGCAAGCGCCGCCGCGCCGAGCGGGCTCTCGTTCAGCCGCCGCCGGGCGTCGCGAAAACGGCCGCGATCGCGCGAGGCCATCTCGACATAGGCCAGCAGGTGATGGCCGAAGGTCACGGGCTGCGCGGTCTGCAGATGCGTGAAGCCCGGCATCACGGTGTCGGCGTACTCGAGCGCGCGGGTGACCAGCGCGTGCTGAAACGCGGCCAGCGCCGCGTCGACGTCGTCGATGACGTCGCGCACATAGAGGCGGAAATCGGTGGCGACCTGGTCGTTGCGCGAGCGCGCCGTATGCAGGCGGCCGGCGGCGGGCCCGATCAGCTCGGCGAGCCGGCTTTCGACGTTCATGTGAATGTCTTCGAGCGCGCGCTTGAACTCGAACGTGCCGTTGCCGATCTCTGACAAAATCGTGTCTAGACCTCTGGCGATGTTTTTTGCATCGTTGCCGGTGATGATGCCTTGCGCAGCGAGCATGGCGGCATGCGCTTTCGACGCGGCGATGTCCTGCGCGAACAGGTGACGGTCGACGTCGATGGAGACGTTGATGTCCTCCATGATGGCGTCGGGGCTTTGCTCGAAGCGGCCGCCCCACATCTTGTTGCTCATTTCAATGCGCTCATTTTGTTGCGCTCGGCTGGTTTCGCGCATTGCAATTCAGGCGCTGGATGCGTATCCGCCTGACGGCCTGCCCCACCAACCGCGACGCGAAAGTCCCCATGACCGACCAGTTCCCCGACACCGGCCAATCTCCCCAGACCGCGCGGCGGCGGATTCCGATGGTGATCGGCGCCGTCATGGCCGGCGTCGTGATCGGGTTCGCCGGGGTATACGGGATCGGTGGCCTGATGCGCAATGGAACGGGCGATCCGGCCTGCCGCCCGGCGGTCGAGGTGTCGCGCCGGATCGCGCCGCTCGCCCGTGGCGAGGTCGCGGCGCTCACCATGGCAACAGCGCCGCTGCGGATTCCCGACCTCGCCTTCGAGGACGGCGACGGCCGGCCGCGCAAGCTGTCCGACTGGCGCGGACGGACCGTGCTGATCAACCTCTGGGCCACCTGGTGCGTGCCCTGCCGCAAGGAGATGCCGGCGCTCGACAGCCTCGAGACCAAGCTCGGCGGCTCGGATTTCGCGGTGCTGGCGATCAATATCGACACCCGCGACCCGGATAAGCCCAAGGCCTTTCTGAAGCAGGCGGGGTTGTCGCGGCTCGGTGCCTTTAATGACCAGAAAGCGAAGGTCTTCCAGGATCTTAAGAGCGTCGGTCGGGCGCTCGGGATGCCCACCTCGGTGCTGGTCGACGGCGCCGGCTGTGAAATCGCGACGATCGCCGGCCCGGCCGAATGGGCGAGCGACGATGCGCTCGCCCTCATCAAGGCCGCGTTCAAACCCTGATCAGATCGGAACCCTAGCCGGCAGAGCAGTGCGGCCCTTGACGGCGGCGCGCAGGCGCGTATACTTAACTATATGGTTTACCATAATCCCGAGACCCTTGATCGCACCTTCGCGGCGCTGGCCGATCCGACCCGCCGCGCCCTGCTGGCGCGGCTGGACGGCCAGGCCAGCGTGTCGGTGAGCGATCTGGCGCGGCCGCTGCCGATGTCGCTGCCGGCGGTGATGAAGCATCTCGACGTCCTGTCGGACGCCGGCCTGGTGAGCCGACACAAGACCGGCCGCACGGTGATGTGCAGCCTCAATGCCGCTCCGATGCGGGACGCGGTGCGCTGGCTCGAACACTATGCCCGGTTCTGGAGCGACCAGTTCGACCGACTGGCAAGCTACCTGGAGGATGAGACCCCATGCCCGCCGCCCCAAGCGCCGCCATCGCCGTCAAGCCCGCCCTCACCCTCAAACGTCGTTTCAATGCGCCGCCCGCGCGGGTCTACCAAGCCTGGACGGACCCCGAAAAAATAGTGCGCTGGTTCGGTCCCGCCGACACCCTTCCCGGTTCGGTGCGCGCCGCAATGGATGTGCGCGTCGGCGGCCGCTTTCACGCCAGCTTCGACACCGCCGACGGCGAGCATCACGAGGTCAATGGCGTCTACCGCGAGGTCGTGGTCCACGAGCGGCTCTGCTTCAGCTGGGCCTGGTACACGATGCCGGAGCGGGAATCGCTGGTGACGGTGACGCTGCGGCCCGACGGCGACGGCACCCTGCTGACGCTGCACCACGAACAGTTCTTCGACGAGGCCGCCCGCGACGGGCACAACCGCGGCTGGACCGGCACGCTCGACAAGCTCGAACGTTTTTTAGCCTGAAACCGCAGGAGGCCGACATGCAACATCAGATCGTCTCGCAGGCCGATTGGATCGCGGCGCGCAAGGCGCTGCTGGTTCGCGAAAAGGAACTGACCCACGCCCGCGACGAGATCAGCCGGCTGCGGCGCGCGCTACCCTGGGTCAAGGTCGACAAGGCCTACACGTTCGACACGCCCCGCGGTAGGCAAACTCTCGCCGAGCTGTTCGGCGACCGCAGCCAGCTCATCGTCAATCATTTCATGCTCGGACCGGGCTGGAAGGACGGCTGCGTCGGCTGTTCGTTCGGCGCCGACCATGTCGAGGGCATACTGCCGCACCTCGCCCAGCGCGACGTCGTCTATGTAGCGGTCTCGCGCGCGCCGCTTGCCGAAATCGAGGCGTACAGGAAGCGGATGGGCTGGCATTTCGACTGGGTGTCGTCGTTCGGCAGCGACTTCAACTTCGACTTCAACGTGTCGTTCCGTCCCGAAGATCTCGCCCCGGGCAACAAGGTTCTCTACAACTACGAAATGACCGAGGCCGGCATCGAGGAACTGCCCGGCTACAGCGTGTTCGCCAAGGACGCCAAGGGCGACGTGTTCCACACCTATTCAAGCTACGGCCGCGGCGCCGAAGCCCTGCTCGGCACCTACGCCCTGCTCGACATGACGCCGAAGGGGCGCGAGGAGAACGGTCCGACCCACAGCCTGATGGACTGGGTGAAGCGCCACGACGAATATGCGACGCCGGCGCAGGCGTCGGCCTGCTGCCACGACACGGCGTCGTGACGCCCCCTTGCGGACGCCTCAACGCAACACCCGGTAACATCCCCAGCCAAAGGTCAGTCATGGAAAAGCTTACAACCTGCCTGTGGTTCGACGGCAACGCCGAGGAGGCGGTCGATTTCTACACCTCGATCTTCAAGGACTCGAAGATCACCCACGTCTCGCGCTACGGCGAAGCCGGGCCGGGCCCGAAGGGCAAGGTGATGGTGGTGGCCTTCGAACTAAACGGCCAGTCGTTCATCGCGCTGAACGGCGGACCGCAGTTCAAGTTCACGCCGGCAATTTCGCTCGTCGTCAACTGCGAGACGCAAGCGGCGATCGATCACTACTGGGACAGCCTGATCGCCGGCGGGGCGCCCCAGCAATGCGGCTGGCTCACCGACAAATACGGCCTGTCGTGGCAGGTCGTGCCGGCGAAGATCGGCGAATGGATGCAGGATGCGGCCAGGGGCCAGCGCGTGATGACCGCCGTGATGAAGATGGTCAAGCTCGACATCGCCGAACTGCAGCGCGCCGCGGCATGAGCGGCGCCGTGCTGACGATGCCAAAGACATTTTTGTCGTCATGGCCGGGCTTGTCCCGGCCATCCACGTCTTTCTTGTTGCGAGGCTGCGAAGACGTGGATGCCCCGCACAAGGCCGGGCATGACGATCTTTTCGAGAGAGGCACCGATTCTACCGCCTACGTTTTAGTGAGGCTCTCAGGATGACGGATCTGATTCAGCGTCAATTCACCCCGCCAAACGAAGCACTAGAGTTCGATCATCGTGTTGAAAACATGACGCCGCGCTACT
>JBKQQE010000177.1:0-5330 GCA_052326245.1 Xanthobacteraceae bacterium
GCCAACTATCAGCGATACCGGACGGTTCCGCCGGCTGCAGAACAGAAAGGGTTTGGGATCGTGACGACCTCGACTTCGGCGGAGCATAGCCGCCGCGATTTTCTCTTTGTCGCAACAGGGGCTGCGGCGGCCGTGGGCACGGTCGCTGCGATCTGGCCGCTGGTCTCGCAGATGAACCCGGATGCCTCGACCATCGCCGCCGGCGCGCCGATCGATGTCGATCTGGCGCCGATCGCCGAAGGCCAGGCCATCAAGGTGTTCTGGCGCAGCAAGCCGATCTACATCATGAACCGCACCAAGAAGCAGGTCGAAGAGGCGCGGTCGGTCGCGGTGTCCAGCCTGCCCGATCCGCAGTCGGATCAGGCGCGGACCAAGGAAGGCCACGACCAGTGGCTGGTCGTGATCGGCATCTGCACCCATCTCGGCTGCATCCCGATCGCCTACGAGGGCAACTACGACGGCTTCTTCTGCCCCTGCCACGGCTCGCAGTATGATTCCTCCGGCCGCATTCGTCAGGGGCCAGCGCCGGCGAACCTCCCGGTGCCGCCCTACGCCTTCCTGTCCGACACCAAGATCAAGATCGGCTAAGCCGTCTTTCGCCGCCCGTCTCGCCTCGTATTTCCCAGGATCGCATCATGAGCGGACCATCCGACTACCAGCCGCAAAACGCAGTATTGAAATGGGTTGAACGGCGCCTTCCGATCGGCGGCCTGATCCATTCCTCCTTCATTGCGTACCCGACGCCGCGCAACCTGAACTACTGGTGGACCTTCGGCGCCATCCTCTCGATGATGCTCGGCATCCAGATCATCACCGGGGTCATCCTGGCGATGCACTACACGCCGCATGCCGATCTCGCCTTCAAGTCGGTCGAGAGCATCGTCCGCGACGTCAATTACGGCTGGCTGTTGCGCTACCTGCACTCCAACGGCGCGTCGATGTTCTTCATCGCCGTCTACATCCACATGTTCCGCGGCCTTTACTACGGGTCGTACAAGGAGCCGCGCGAGGTGCTCTGGATCCTCGGCGTCATCATCTATCTGCTGATGATGGCCACCGGCTTCATGGGCTACGTGCTGCCGTGGGGCCAGATGAGCTTCTGGGGCGCCACCGTCATCACCAACCTGTTCTCCGCCATCCCCTACGTCGGCGACAGCATCGTCACGCTGCTGTGGGGCGGCTACGCGGTCGGCAACCCGACGCTGAACCGGTTCTTCTCGCTGCACTACCTGCTGCCGTTCGTGATCGCCGGCGTCGTCGTGCTGCACGTCTGGGCGCTGCATGTGGTGGGCCAGAACAACCCGACCGGCGTCGAGCCGCAGACCGAGAAGGACACCGTGCCGTTCACGCCGTACGCGACCATCAAGGACAGCTTCGGCATGGTCTGCTTCCTGCTGTTCTTCGCCTGGTTCGTGTTCTACACGCCGAACTATCTCGGCGACCCGGACAACTACATTCCCGCCAACCCCGGCGTGACGCCGGCGGAGATCGTGCCGGAGTGGTACTACCTGCCGTTCTACGCCATCCTGCGCTCGATCCCGAACAAGCTCGCCGGCGTCGTGGCGATGTTCAGCGCCATCCTGGTGCTGGCGTTCCTGCCCTGGCTCGACGGCGCCAAGGTGCGCTCGGCGCGCTACCGGCCGCAAATGCAGCTGTTCTTCTGGGTTTTCGTGCTGGTCTGTCTCGGGCTCGGCTATCTCGGCTCCAAGCCGCCGCAGGGCGCCTACGTGTATGTCGGGCGCGTCCTGACCGCCTACTATTTCTTCCACTTCCTGATCCTGCTGCCGATCCTGAGCCGGGTCGAAAAGGCGCGGCCGGTGCCGAACTCGATCGCCGACGACGTGCTGTCGAAGTCGGGCAAGGTCCGCGCGGTGGCGTCCGTTGCCGCCGTGCTCGGTCTCGCCGGGCTGCTGCTGGTCGGAGGCGCGACCTCGTCGCGCGCCGAGGAGGATACGCCGCCGACGTTGGCGTGGTCGTTCGCCGGCCCGTTCGGCAAGTTCGACCAGGGCCAGATCCAGCGCGGCCTCAAGGTCTACAAGGAAGTCTGCTCGAACTGCCATTCGCTCAACTACATCGCTTTCCGCAATCTCGCCGATCCCGGCGGCCCGGGCTATTCGGAGGCGCAGGCCGAGGCGCTTGCCGCGACCTACAAGATCAAGGACGGCCCCAACGACCAGGGCGAGATGTTCGAGCGTCCCGGCCGGCTCGCCGACTACTTTCCGGCGCCCTTCGCCAACGAGCAGACCGCGCGCCTGGCCAATGGCGGCGCGGCGCCGCCCGACCTTTCGCTGATGGCGAAAGCGCGGGGCTATGACCGCGGCTTCCCGGTCTTTGTGTTCGACCTGCTGGCCCAGTTCCAGGAAAAGGGTCCGAACTACATCGCCGCGCTGCTGCAGGGGTTCGAGGACACGGCGCCGGCCGACTTCAAGCTGCCCGATGGCTCCTACTACAACAAGTATTTCCCGGGCCACGCCATCAAGATGCCGAAGCCGCTCAGCGACGGCCAGGTGACCTATGACGACGGCGCGCCGCAGACGGCGCAGCAATATGCCACCGACGTCGCCGCCTTCCTTATGTGGACCGCCGAGCCGAAGCTCGAGGCGCGCAAGCGGATGGGCCTGCAGGTGATGGTGTTCCTGATCATCCTGGCGGGGTTGCTGTACTTCACCAAGAAGAAGGTCTGGGCCGACGCGCATTAGCGCACGGCGCGGCTGCCATGACGAAATCATGAAGGGCTCCCGCGGGAGCCCTTTTTCGTTTCCGCCGCTGCCAGGTCCCGTTGCCCCACGGCGATTTGTTTGCACTGCGTGATTGCGCGCGATGTCGCGCGACGGCATGCTGCGGCCCTCGCAATGCCAGCTGTCCTGGAGGATGCCCATGGGAACCGCCATTACGTTCAAACGCCCCGACGGAAAAGACGCCAGGGGCTATCTCGCCAATGCGTCGAGCAGCAACGCGCCGGGGGTGATCGTCATCCAGGAATGGTGGGGGCTGTCGGACAACATCAAGGGCCTGACCGACCGTTTCGCGCTGGCCGGCTTCGACGCGCTGGCGCCCGATCTCTATGACGGCAAGCTCATTCCCTATCACGACACCGACGCGGCCGGTAAGGAGATGAACTCGCTCAACTTCCTGGACGCCACCGAGCAGACGGTGCGCGGTGCCGTGCAGTACCTCAAGCGCAACGGCGCCAAGGTCGGCCTGACCGGATTTTGCCTGGGCGGCGCGGTCACCGTGATCGGCGCGGTGCGGGTTCCCGAACTGAGCGCGGCGGTGTGCTTCTACGGGATTCCGCCCGAGCAGGCCGCCAAGCCCGCCGACATCAAGGTGCCGTTCCAGGGGCACTTCGCCACGCGCGACGACTGGTGCACGCCGCAGGTGGTCGACGGCTTCGAGAAGGCGCTCAAGGCGGCCGGCAAGAATGCGGAAATCTTCCGCTACGAGGCCGACCATGCCTTCGTCAACGAGCAGCGCGCCGCGGTGCATGATCGTCAGGCCGCCGAACTCGCCTGGGGCCGGGCCACCGCGTTCTTCAAGAAACATCTGGGGTGAGCGTCGTCATTTCCGATCTGCGGCAGCGGCGGGAGTTTCGCGGTACGGTCGCGGACCGGGTCTGGCGTGCGTGGTGGAAGGACCGCGGAACGCCGCTCGCCGCGCTCGGCGCCTGGGTCGAGGAATCGCTGTCGGCGAGCCGGATGCCATTCGCGCTGGTGGCCCATGACGGCGCTGACTTCGCCGGCACGGCCTCGGTGATCGCTTCCGACCTCGACGAGCGCCCGCAGTACTCTCCTTGGGTTGCCGCGGTCTGGGTCGAGCCGGATTTCCGCGCGCGGGGGATCGGCCGCAAGCTGGTGGCGCGCGCGGCGGCGGATGCCTTCGCGCTCGGCGTCGATCCGATCTATCTCTGCGCGCGGGAGAGCCTGCACGACTTCTATGCGGGGCAGGGCTGGCGCGCGATCGAACGCGGTGTCGGGGATCGCCGGATGTCGGTTTTCGCGCTCAGGCCGCAGCCGGTCGCGCCGGCGCGGGCCCCTTGACAGCAACGCCCCCAGATGCTCGGTTGCCGCCATGAACGCCGGCAGTTCCACGTCCCGTTATTGGTGGCCCACCTCGTAAAGGTGGCCGGTGCGATTCATTTGATTTTTCCCGCAATCGTTAAGGCCGTCATCGCAACGCGACGGTCTTTTGTTCGTGCCTGCATGACGCGCCACTCTCCGGAAAATGCAGGTATGAGGACACGATGAACAGGACAGTTTTTTCCCTTCCGCCGCAGAGCGCCTACCGGACCGCGGCGGGCCTCGAGATCGCGCGCACCGCGGCGCCCTTCACCGGCGGCGCCGCGCTGGACGCGCTGATCGACCTGCTCGACAGCCGTCGCGGCGTCGTGCTGTCGTCGGGCACCACGGTGCCCGGACGCTACGAGAGTTTCGACATGGGCTTCGCCGATCCGCCGCTGCGGCTGGAGGCGACCGGCTACGATTTCATGATCGAGGCCCTCAACGCGCGCGGCCGCGTGCTGGTCGGCTTCCTCGGCGACACGCTGAACGAGCCCTCGGTCGTGGTGACGGAGCGGACGCCGACCCGGCTCGCCGGACATGTCATTCGCGCCGACGCGCCGGTCGACGAGGACCAGCGCACGCGGCGCGCCAGCATCATGACGCTGGTGCGCGCGCTGGTCGCGGCGATGGGCGGAGCGGCCGATCCGCTGCTCGGCCTGTTCGGCGCCTTCGCCTACGACCTCGTGTTTCAGATCGAGGACCTGGTGCAGCGCCGGGCGCGGGAGGCCGATCAGCGCGACATCGTGCTCTACATTCCCGACCGCCTGCTTGCCTATGACCGCGCCACCGGCCGCGGCGTCACGGTCTCCTACGACTTCACCTGGAACGGGGCCAGCACCGCCGGTCTCGATCGCGCCACGCCCGAGAGCGTCTATGTCAAGGCGCCGCGCCAGGGCTTTGCCGACCATGGCCCCGGCGTCTACCAGGCCACCGTGCAGAAGGCCCGCGAGGCGTTCGCGCGCGGCGACCTGTTCGAGGCGGTCCCCGGCCAGCTGTTCGGCGAACCCTGCGAACGCTCGCCCGCCGAGGTGTTCCAGCGGCTCTGCAAGATCAATCCGTCGCCCTATGGCGCCTTGATGAATCTCGGCGACGGCGAATTCCTGGTGGCGGCGTCGCCGGAGATGTTCGTGCGCTCCGACGGTCGCAGGGTCGAAACCTGCCCGATCTCGGGCACCATTGCCCGCGGCAGGGACGCCATCGGCGACGCCGAGCAGATCCGCCAGCTCCTGAATTCGGAAAAGGACGAATTCGAGCTCAACATGTGCACCGACG
>JBKQQE010000178.1:0-3096 GCA_052326245.1 Xanthobacteraceae bacterium
CCGATTTCGGCGCGGTTCACACCCGGCTTGCACCCGGCTTCGTCACGGACTGCCGTCTGGAGGACAGCCATACCCGCATCGTCACGTTTGCCAACGGCGTGGTGGCGCGCGAGATCCTGGTGGACCGCGATCCGCAGGCGCGCCGGCTGGCCTACGCCATCGTCGGTGGCCGCCTGACGCAGCACAACGCCTCGGCACAGGTCTTCGCCGAGGGCGAGCAGCGCTGCCGTTTCGTCTGGATCGCGGATTTCCTGCCGAACGAGCTGGCGGACTATTTCGGCGCGCAGATGGAGCTCGGCGCGGCCGCCATGCGCGCGGCGCTGGAAAAGCAGGCGGCGTGAGGTAGGGCGCGTCGACAGAAACAGTCGTCATGGCCGGGCTTGAACGAGAGTGAAGAGAGCGCACGGCGAAGCGACTACTTCTGCGTCACCCGCGGGCTTGACCCGCGGGTCCACGTTTTGGAGCAGTAGCTCAAAGTGAAGCGTGGATGGCCGGGTCAAGCCCGGCCATGACGCACCAAATGGAAATGCGGCCGTGCCACTTGCTCAGCGTCACCTGCAAGTCAAGCCCGCGGGTGACGCTGATCGCGAGCCCGCGCCTCAGGCCGGCGGCGGCACGGTGTCCCGGACCGAGGGCCGCGTGCTCATGGCCTCGTGAAACGCCTTGAGCCGGGGAAAGTGATCGCGCCATCCGCAGTCGGGAAAGCGGAAGTCGGCGTAACCGAGCGCGCAGATCACCCCGATCTGCACGATGTCGAGCGGTCGGGTGAAGGTCTCGGGGCGATGCTCGAACATCCGGAATCCATGCCAGGCGCGATCCCACTGATCGTCGTACCAGGCCTGCCAGCGCAGGTTTTCCGGCCGCAGCAGCTTCTCGTAGCGGCACAGCAGCATGGCGTCGAGCATGCCCTGGATGATCGAATGCTCGCTGCGGCGCTGCCAGCGCGCCGCGCCCGACGCGGGAATGAGCCGGCCGCCGCCGGCGAGATCGTCGAGATAGTCGACGATGGTGAGCGAGTCGACGATGACGCTGCCGTCGTCGAGGATCAGTGCCGGCAGCTTGCGCAGCGGGTTGACCGTGGTGGAATAATTCTCGTCCAGCCTGGTGGGCGAGACCGTTGCCGGGACGAACGCGATGCGGTCGATCAGCCCGAGCTCGATGGCCGCGATGCGCACCTTGCGCGCGAAAGGCGAGGCCGGAGAAAATGTCAGCTTCATCAAGGAAACTCCCGTGTCGGAGTGGAAAAGCGCGATCGCCCCGGCGCTACGCCGCGACGATCTGCTGGCGCTGCGTGCCGAGGCCGTCGATGCCGAGCGTCACCACGTCGCCGACATTGAGGAATGTCGGCGGCTTCATGCCGGTGCCGACGCCGGGCGGCGTCCCGGTGGTGATGATGTCGCCGGGCAGCAGCGTCATGAACTGCGACAGGTAGGCGATGCACTTGGCCACGGTGAAGATCATGGTCGCGGTGTTGCCGGTCTGGCGCCGCTCGCCGTTGACGTCGAGCCACATGCCGAGCTTTTGTGGGTCCGGGATCTCGTCGGCGGTGACGAGCCACGGGCCGACCGGGCCGAAACTGTCGTGGGACTTGCCCTTGGTCCAGGTGCCGCCGCGCTCGAGCTGGAAATTGCGCTCGGAGACGTCGTTGCAGATGGCATAGCCGGCGACGTGGCCGAGCGCCTCGGCTTCGCTGACATATTTGGCGCGGCGGCCGATCACCACGGCGAGTTCGACCTCCCAGTCGAGCTTGGTCGAGCCGCGCGGCTTTTCGGTGGGGTCGTTGGCGCCGCACAGGCTGGTGTTCGCCTTCAGGAAGAAAATCGGCTCGGACGGGATCGGCATCCCGGCCTCCTTGGCGTGATCGACGAAATTGAGGCCGATGGCGACGAATTTGGACGGGCTGGCGACCGGAACGCCGAAGCGCGGCGTGCCTTCCACCAGCGGCAGGGCGGCTGGATCGAGGCCGGCGAGGCGGGCGAGGCCCGCGGGCGACAGCGCCTCGGCGTCGATGTCCTTCAGGTGCGCCGACAGGTCGCGAATGCGGCCGGAGCCGTCGACCAGCCCCGGCTTTTCCTGTCCGGCGGCGCCAAAGCGTACGAGTTTCATTGCTGTTTTCTCCCTTTGAAGTATCTGTGGAACAGGCCGCGGCAAAATTCAACGGCCCGGAGGCGCATCATGTCGCGTCCATGACCATGCGGAAGGCATCGCCGTCGCGCGCGATCCGTCCGCCGGCGAAATGGCCGCCGATGATGCGGGTGGGGGTATCGGCGAAGCGCGCGAGCAGCGCCCGCCGCGACCGCGCCGCGGCGGCGGCGTCATAGTCCGCGGTGGACGACCAGTCGGGCCGCGCGAACTGCACCGGGTGATGGGCGGCGTCGCCCGCCAGCAGCAGCTGTTCGCCCTCGCTTTCGATCAGCACGCTGTGATGGCCGGGGCTGTGGCCGGGGGTTGTGATCAGCGAGATCTCGGCGCCGATGCGGTGGTCGGCATCGATGAGGTCGGCGCGCCCGGCGGCGACGATGGGCTGCACGGAATCGTCGAAATGCACCGGCGGATGTGCCGGATCGTCGCGGTGCGCCGCCCAGTAGTCGTATTCGACGCGGCCGAACAGATAGCGCGCGTTGGCGAAGGTCGGCACCCAGCGGTCCTCGACCAGCGTTGTGTTCCAGCCGACATGGTCGACATGCAGATGGGTGCACAGCACCGTGTCGATGCTCTCGGGCGGATAGCCGGCGTCGGTCATGGCCTGCAGGAACGGCGTGTCGAGCCCGTTCCAGGTCGGCACCGCGCGGCCCTGCTTGTCGTTGCCGAGCCCGGTGTCGACCACGATGCGGTGGCTCGGCGTTTCCACGACCAGCGCGTGGATCGACATGATCAGCCGGCCCTGCGCGTTGGCGAAATGCGGCTGCAGCCAGGGCAGCTTCAGCGCCTCCTCCGTCGTCGCCTGGGGCAGGATGAAGCGGGTGCCCCCGATCGACTCCAGTTCGACGATCCTGGTGACCTTCACCTGCCCGGCCGTCCACTGCATGCGTTGTCGCTCCCTGTTCGCGTGGGCCGCGTTTTGACTACTCGTCACCCGCGGGCTTGACCCGCGGG
>JBKQQE010000179.1:0-2655 GCA_052326245.1 Xanthobacteraceae bacterium
CGGTTGGACTGCCGGTGCGGGCTGGGAATATGCCTGGGCCGACCATTGGACGGTCCGCGCCGAATATCTGTTGGCGAGCTTTCCGACAACGAATGCGCTCGGGACCATCGCCGGCGCCGGTGGAACCAACACACTGCACGGTTCCACAGACCTGGTTATCCAGATCGTCCGCGCCGGCGTGAACTTCAAGTTCTGATCGCCGCGAGCGCCTCATATGTCCGCACCCAACTCGCTTCAACCTTCATCGCTCGCCTGCGCGCGCCGTCATCCGGCTGCGTCGCGGCGCGCCAATCCGATCGGAGACACCATGTCGACCACCATCGCAACCAAACAATCGGCGGCAGCAAACCGCCGCGCCGGGCGCTGCGGCGCCGCGGCGGTCTCGCTTCTTGCCACCATCGTGCTGGCGTTCGTGCCGCTGGTCAGCTTCACCACCACGGCGGCGCACGCCTGCGCTTGCGGCTGCAGCGTGTTCGACGTCGGCGGCGGCCTGCTGCCGCAGGAGAACGATTCCGGCGGCCGCGTCTTCCTCGAATATTGGAGCGGCGACCAGACGCAGAACTATGTCGGCAGTTCCAAGGCCGCTGCGGCTCTCAATACCGACAAGGAAATCAACACCCAGTGGATCAACGTCGGCTTCAGCTACAATTTCAACCGCGATTGGGGCGTGATGGTGCGGATCCCGACGACCAACCGCACTTTGACGACCGACACCGGGGCGTACGCTGGGATAGCGTCCTACAATTCCAAGGACATCGGCGACATCGAGATCATGGGCATGTACACCGGCTTCTTCAAGAACATGTCGACCGGCCTCATGTTCGGCCTCAAGCTGCCGACCGGCACGTTCACCGCCCCCGGCCTCGATCGCGACAGCCAGATCGGGTCGGGCAGCACCGACTTGGAGCTCGGCGCCTTCCATCGCGGCATGCTGTCCGGCGATAATGCTTGGCAGTATTTTTCACAAATCATGTGGCGGCAGCCGTTCCTCTATCAGGCAGCTGCCGATCCGCAGGGCTTCTTCGACGGCAATCCCGGCGTCGTGCAAACCTACTATCCGGGACTACAAATCGACGGTGCGGCCGGTATCCTCTACAACAACCTGTATCACGTGCTCGGCTTCGACAAGATCACCCCGCTCGGTCAGGTCATCGTATCGCATCGCGATCACGATACCGGCACCGGCGCCGATCCCTACAACAGCGGCTTTGACCGGGTGATGCTCTCGCCCGGTATCGAGTTCACCAAGGTGGTCGACGAAGCCAACAACCGGGTGATCAAGGTCTATTTCGACATCGAGGTTCCGGTCTATTACCGGGCCAACGCCGCCAACAATGCCGGCACCGAGGGCCAGCTGGTCGCTCCCTACTTGATCAAACTGGTGTCGAGCTACAATTTCTGAGCATCAACGGCCACGGAAGTCGCACAATGTCTGTCATTGCCACTACATCCGCGGCGTTGATGCGATTTGCCCTCGTAGCTTCGGCCGCCATCGTGGGACTCGCATCGGCATCGGGCGTGGCGTACGCCGCGCCGGAAATTGGCGCGGCCGCGCCGGCGCTCGTCCTCACCACGATCGACGGCCAAACCTTCGATCTCGCCAAGCTGCGCGGCAAGATCGTGCTGGTGAACTATTGGGCCACCTGGTGCGCGCCCTGCCGCAAGGAAATGCCGAGGCTCAACGCGTTCTACCGGCGTTATCACGGCCACGGCCTGGAAATGATCGGCATCAGCATCGATTTTCCACGCGACTTCGAAAAGGCCCGCAAAGCCGCCCAAGCGGTCGCCTATCCGACGGCGGTGTCGAAGGCCATCAGCGAAGATGGCTTTGGGACGCCGCAAGGCGTGCCGATCACCTGGGTCATCGATGCCGACGGCAAGATCCGCGACCGCTTCATCGAGGTGCGCGATGAATTGCTCAACGGGATTGTCGTTCCGCTGCTGCCGCATTGAACGACGGTGAAAGCCATGCCCGGCTTCGTTTTAATGAGGCCATTGGTGCGCGGCATTGCGGCCGCGGCGCTGACGGCCGGCTTGATCGCCGTAGCGCCTCCGGCTTGCGCCGGAGAGTGGATCGCAGACAAATCCGGCTGTCGCGTGTGGGATCCGAATCCGCAACTCGACGAATCGGTGACCTGGTCGGGTTCCTGTGCAAACGGCCGCGCGCAAGGCAGCGGGACCGTACAATGGTCAAAGGGCGGCATGCCCATCGAGACCGACGAGGGCGAGTGGCGCGATGGCCGTCAGGCCGGCAAGGGCACGCAATCGTGGTCCACCGGACGCTACGAAGGGGAGCTTGCAGACGGTGAGCCGAACGGTGTCGGCGTATTGACGCTGCAAAAATTGCGCTATGAGGGTGAGTTTCGTAACGGGAAACCGAACGGAGCGGGGATGTTGACGGCCGGGAGCGAAACCATGCGCGGCACCTGGAAGGACGGATGCCTGCAGGGTCAACGAAAGGCCTCGATCGGCATCCCTTTATCCGCCTGCCGCTGACGCAGGACGCCGCGAGGACGGAAGTTTCGCTGACACCAATCTCCGCTCCCATGAATGGAGAAAACGATGCGTGGACGACCTTTTTTGTTTATGATCATCGAGTTATAGTAGATCTGACAATTAGATACCACACAGCCTGTGGCCCCACTGATCAATATT
>JBKQQE010000180.1:0-2910 GCA_052326245.1 Xanthobacteraceae bacterium
AGATGGCGTCCTCGGGCGTGACCGGCTTGCCGTCGTGAAATTTCGCTTCCGCGCGCAACCGGTAGGACGCCGAGGAGAAATCGTCCGGATAGCTGACGGCTTCGGCGAGCAGGCCGTATTCGGTGGAGACTTCGTCGAGGCTTTGGACCAGGAGAGTCTCGTAGATGAAGTCGATGCCGATCGCCAATGTGCCTTTCACGCCGGCGACCGCTCTGTTGAAATTGTCGTAGGTGCCGAGCGCGATCTGCCGCGCCGCGCCGCCTTTCGGCGCATCGGCGCGCACGTAATCGAACTGCGTGAAGCCGGCCGGATATTTGAGGTCGCCGAACAGCGAAAGGCCGTGCCGCCAGACCCGTTCCTGCGCCTGCGCCGGATCAGTCCAAGGCGGAAGCGGCAGCCGCCGCGCGGCGAGCGCGAGCAGGGCGGACGTGAGCAGGGATCGGCGATTCACGCGGAACTCCAATATGGCTTGCGCGCCGCACGCAGCCGATGCCGCGCGCCGGCGATCAGCGGTGGTGATTATGTGTTTTTCAATTGCGGCGCCAGCATGCCGGCGCGCGCCGCGACGAAATGGACTTCACATCCCCGTGGGTCCGGGGAGTGGCACGGCGTTAACGGCCTATTGCGCCTTGGGCGCCGGAGCCGGCGCGTTGGGCTTTGCCGGCGCGGCACCGGCCGGCGGCGGGCTCGCCGGGGCGGCGGCGGGCGGCGTGGCCGACGCGCTGGGTGCCGGATTGGCGGCGGGGGCGTCCGCACTCTTCGCCGTCGGCAGCGGCAGCGGGTGAGCGGACAGCGTATTGAGATAAGCGATGACGTCGGCGCGTTGCTTCTCGTTGGCGATGCCGGCGAACGTCATCGCCGTGCCCGGAACGTCGGCGCGCGGATCGGTCAGCCACTTGTTCAGTGCGTCGAACGTCCAGGTGCCCCCCTTGGCCTTCAGCGGAGCCGAGTATTTAAAGCTCGACACGGATGCGACCGGGCGTCCGACAACGCCATAGAGGTCGGGACCGACCTTGGGGCCTTGCCCCTCCTGCAGGTTGTGGCAGATCGTGCACTGCTTGGCGACCTGGGCGCCGTGCTCGACCGAAGAACTCGCCAGCAGGGCATCGAAGGGCTGTGCCGGCGCCGCTTTGGCCTGCTGTTGGCCGGCCGGCTGCTCCTCTTTCACGGCGATCTCATAGCCGGGTTTCGCCGGCACCGGCGGGCTGAAGATCGCCCCCGAGGCAATGTGCACGGCAAGCAGGATGAGGCAGGTCCCCAGCACGGCGCCGAGAATCTTGTTGATTTCGAACGAATTCATCGCTGAATGGCTCCGCAGCGGCAGAGGAGGGCGACGGAGAAATAGCCGGTTTGCCGCGCGTCTTGCAACCCGTATCAGCGCGCGAGTGCTGGCGAACCGGGAGACGAGGGCTCGCTTCGAGCGATGGCTGACGTTCTTATTGTCATTCCCGCCCGCATGGCCTCGATCCGCCTGCCGGGCAAACCGCTCGCCGATATCGCCGGCGAGCCGATGATCGTGCACGTGCTACGGCGGGCCGAAGCCGCCGCCCTCGGCCCGGTGGTGGTGGCGACCGATTCGGCGGAGATCGAAGCGGCGGTACAAAAGGCCGGCGGACGGGCGGTCATGACCCGTTCCGACCATGCCTCCGGCTCCGACCGCATTTTCGAGGCGCTCGGCAAGCTCGATCCGGGCCGTCGCGCGGCGATCATCGTCAATCTGCAGGGCGATCTGCCGACGATCGAACCTTCGGACATCGCGGCGGCCGTCGCGCTTCTTGCCGACCCGGCGGTCGACATCGCGACGCTCGCCGCCGAGATCACGCGGGCCGACGAGCGCGACGACCCCAGCGTGGTCAAGGTGGTGGGATCGCCGGTGGCGGCCTCGCGGTTGCGCGCACTCTATTTTACCCGCGCCACCGCCCCGTTCGGCGACGGCCCGCTTTTCCACCACGTCGGCCTCTACGCCTACCGCCGTGCCGCGCTGGAGCGGTTCGTGGCGCTGCCGCCGTCGCCGCTGGAACAGCGGGAAAAGCTGGAGCAGCTGCGCGCGCTCGAAGCCGGCATGCGCATCGACGTGGCGATCGTCGATACCGTCCCGCTCGGCGTCGATACGCCGGAGGATTTGGCTCGCGCCCGCGCCATGCTATCGGGACGGTCATGACCAGACGCAGAAAGATCGCGTTCCAGGGCGAACTGGGCGCCAATTCGCACATCGCCTGCAACGAGGCCTATCCAGGCTGCCAGCCGCTGCCGTGTCCGACCTTCGAGGACGCCTTCGCCGCGGTGCGCAGCGGCCGGGCCAAGCTCGCCATGATCCCGATCGACAATTCGGTGGCCGGCCGCGTGGCGGATATTCACCACCTGATGCCGCAGTCCAAGCTGCACATCGTGGCGGAGTGGTTCCTGCCGGTGCAGCATCAATTGATGGCGCCGAAGGGCGCGACATTGAAGACCATCAGGACGGTGGAAAGCCACATCCATGCGCTCGGCCAGTGCCGCAACATCATTCGCGCGCTCGGCGTCAGGCCGGTGGTCGCCGCCGACACCGCCGGCGCCGCCCGCGAGGTCGCGGAGGCGGACGATATTTCGCGCGCGGCGTTGGCGACCAAGCTGGCGGCGAAGATCTATCGCCTGCGCATCCTGAAGAAGGACGTCGCCGACGCCAAGCACAACACCACGCGCTTTGTCGTGCTGGCGCGCAAGCCGCGTTGGGCAAGCCGCAAGGAGCGCCGCGTGATCACCACGTTCGTGTTCCAGGTGCGCAACATTCCGGCGGCGCTGTACAAGGCGCTGGGCGGTTTCGCCACCAACGGCGTCAACATGACCAAGCTGGAAAGCTACATGGTCAACGGCAGCTTCGCCGCCACCCAGTTCTACGCCGACGTGCAGGGCCATCCGAAGGATCGCGGG
>JBKQQE010000181.1:0-3206 GCA_052326245.1 Xanthobacteraceae bacterium
CCGCCTGTCCGGAAGCAATGCAGTGACCAAAGTCTATGCCATCGGAGACGTGCACGGCTGCCTGGAGCTGCTTCAGCGGCTGGTCGGGTTATGCGCGCGCGACGCCGGCGACGAGGAACCGATCTTCGTCTTCCTCGGCGACTATGTCGACCGGGGGCCGGACAGCCGCGGCGTGATCGATTTTCTGATCGACCTGCAGACCCGCTTGCCCGATCAGGTGATCTGCCTCAAGGGCAATCACGAAGACCTGCTGCTGGCCGCGTTTGACTACGAGGGGAACGAACAGAACTGGCTGCGCAACGGCGGCATCCAGACGCTGGAAAGCTACCGCATCGTCACTCCGATCGACATTCCGCTGCAGCACATCGCCTGGCTTGGCGCCCTGCCGGCCTTCCACGACGACGGCAAGCGCTTCTTCGTCCATGCCGGGGTGCATCCGTCCCGGCCGCTCGACCGGCAGGACGAGCATGACCTGCTGTGGATACGGGAGCCGTTTCTGTCGAGCGACAAGGACTTCGGCCGGCTCGTCGTCCACGGCCACACCCCGACCGCGAGCGGCCTGGCCGACCAGCGCGCCAACCGCCTCAACCTCGATACCGGCGCCGTCTACGGCCGGGCGCTCACCGCTGCGGTGTTCGATGACGAAGTGACCGCGCCGCTCAGGCTGCTCTCGGCGCGCGCGGATGGCGAGGCGGATCCCGACCGACGCTGAAGAATGCGCTGCTTAGAGCATGATCCGGACCGGAACGGCCGCGTTAGCGAAAAGTGGACACCGGTCTTCCGAAAAGATCATGCTCAATCAAAAGGCTAGAACGCGATAGCGATTCAATCCCAAGCTATCGCGTTCTAGTGCGCCTCGGCCGCGGCCGCGGCCTGCTGGGCGGCCTTGTTCTCCGCGAGCGCGGTTTCGGCCCGCCCGAGATTTTCCAGCAGGCGCTGGCTGGTCAGGACCAGGAAGTAGTAACCGAACTGCGGATTCTGGAAGTAGATCTCCAGCAGCTTCTCGTAGGTGATGGTCAGCACGTGGCCGTCTTCGGTGCATTCGACCGTCGCGGTCCGCCGGTTGCTCGGCGTCAGGAAGCCGAGTTCGCCCATCAGCCGTCCGGGCGGAATGCTGACGTTGATTTCGGTGACCAGAAATTTCCCGGTGACGGTGAGGAACATCTCGTTCGCGGCGTCGTCCTTTTTGAACAGCACGTCGCCCTTGCGGTATTTCCGGTCGGTCATGAACGGCTTCAGCCATTCCATCGACGTGTCGCCCTGGGATGCGGCACGCGCCTTCTTGATGAGCGTGAGCATCTGGCGAAGTCGGATGGCGTTGATCGGCACCATCAGCAGATACAACAGCAGGGTCTTGACGTCGCCGGCGAGCGCGCCGAAGCCGGCGAAGAAGACACAGCCGATCATGTTGGCGACGCGCAGCGGCACCATCGTGTGCGTCAGCAGGGTGGCGACGAAGAAGATGGCGCCGACCAGAGCGAACATGTTGGCCAGGTTGATGTTGTGCAGCACGATCTCCAACAGGCGATTGAAGATCGCGTCATAGGTGACGTTGTTGGGGTCGAGACCCAGCTGAACCAGGATCTTCGCGATCCTGAGGTTGTCGGCCGCCGTGTCGAGAATGCGGTTGAGGATGTTGGAGAGGTCTGCACCGCTCTGCATTGGGATCTCGCCACGAAGGTTGGGTTGTGAATCTGAAAAGCGCTGAAAGAAATCTAGGCCGGAATCGCGAAGGTTTGGAACTCAAACAAAAGAGCGGCCCGGGGCACGATACAGATATCGGCTTGCCGGCGCCCGGCTTCCGCCCCGGCAAACCGGGTTATGCTTTAAATATGTAACAGAATGGCCGCCGTTGCCGCGGCAACAGGTGTGGGCCGCGGGGGGCGAGTCGCAAGCCCGGGATCGGCCCTTTGAGCGGAGAGCCCAACGCATTGATTTCAAGTGATGAAAATGGTGCCCAGGGGCGGAATCGAACCACCGACACTGCGATTTTCAGTCGCATGCTCTACCAACTGAGCTACCTGGGCGTCTTGCCCGGGTATTGGCCGGGAAGAGCGCCGGTTTATAGGCAGGCAGGGCCCTCCTGTCCAGCCGCCGGGGATAAAAAAGCCCGCCGCAGTTGCGCCGCCCCGCGCCTGCAAGGCCTTGATGCGAGAGGCATTCTCTGCACCGGCGCGGATGCCCGGCTCAGCCGGCGTCGCCGTCGTCCTCGTCGTCGCGCGCCGGGATCACGTAGGACCCCGTCAGCCAGCGGCCGAGATCGACCTTGCGGCAGCGATCGGAGCAGAACGGGGTGTGTTCCACGGCCGCGGGCCGCCCGCAGATCGGGCAACGCTTGCGCGACGCCGCCGCGGGCGCCGGTGGCTTGGCCGGCCGCTCAGGAGGCATTGAGCCAACCGAAGCGGACCGGGAAACCCTCGCCGCCGAGCAGCGTCACCGTCTCGTAGAGCGGCAGCCCCACCACGGCGGAATAGGAGCCGACCAGCTTCACCACGAAGGAGCCGGCGATGCCCTGGATGGCATAGCCGCCGGCTTTGCCGCGCCACTCGCCGGAGCCGATATAGGCCTGGACGTCCTCCTCGGTGAGGCGGCGGAAGCGCACCCGGGTTTCCACCAGGCGCTGGCGGAAGGCCTCCTTCGGCGTCACCACGCAGACCGAGGTGTAGACCCGGTGGTTGCGCCCCGACAGCAGCCGCAGGCACTGCGCCGCCTCGTCCACCAGTTCGGCCTTGGGCAGGATGCGGCGCCCGACCGCGACCACGGTGTCGGCGGCAATGATGAAGGCGCCGCGCAGCTCGTCGTCGAGCTGCACCGATTTCAGCGCCACCTCGGCCTTGGCGCGCGCCAGCCGGGTCACGCAGGAGCGCGGCAGCTCGCCCTTCTTCGGGGTCTCGTCGACATCGGCCGGCCGCAGCGAATCGGGCTCCAGCCCCGCCTGGTTGAGCAGGCCGAGACGCCGGGGCGAACCGGAGGCGAGAACGAGCTTGGGGCGGCCGAGCATGGGCGGATCAATCTGAGGGCGCGAAAGGAGTCAGCCGCGCGGGACATGGTCGCGGCCTTTGACGGGCGCGGAAACTAGCGGAATGGCCGGCGTTGGACAACAGCGTGAAGATGGCAAAATCGGGCACATGTGGTTTCCCGTCATGGCCGGGCAGCGCGATCCGTCTCTGACGGATCGCTAGGACTAAGGTCTCCCGGCCATCCAC
>JBKQQE010000182.1:0-7722 GCA_052326245.1 Xanthobacteraceae bacterium
CATCAGCAGCATGCCGTCGTAGCCCCTCAGGAACTGCTCCAGCCAGATCAGGCTCTCGAGGTCGAGGTGGTTGCTGGGCTCGTCCAGCAGCATGGCGTCGGGCCGCATCAACAGGATGCGGGCGAGCGCGACCCGCATCTTCCAGCCGCCCGACAGCTTGCCGACGTCGCCTTCCGTCATTTCCTGGCTGAAGCCGAGGCCATAGAGCACCTCGCGCGCCCGCGCCTCCAGCGCGTAGCCGTCGAGCTCCTCGAAGCGCGGCTGCACCTCGCCGTAGCGGTGCAGGATCTCGTCCATGTCGTCGGCGCGGTCCGGATCCGCCATGGCGGCCTCCAGTTCCTTCAGCTCGGCCGCCACCGCGCTCACCGGGCCGGCGCCGTCCATCACCTCGAACACGGCGCTGCGGCCGGCCATCTCGCCGACATCCTGGCTGAAATAACCGATGGTGACGCCGCGATCGACCGACACCTGGCCCTCGTCGGGGGGTTCCTGGCCGGTGATCATGCGGAACAGTGTGGTCTTGCCGGCTCCGTTAGGCCCGACCAGCCCGACCTTCTCCCCTTTCAGGAGCGCCGCGGAGGCTTCGATGAACAGGAGGTGGTGGCCATTCTGCTTGCTGATGTTGTCGAGGCGGATCATTCACACGGGCCTGGGAGAAGAAATCGTTGCGGCGTCTTTAGGCCATGTGGCGCGCCGGCGAAAGGGTGTTTTCGAGGCGAAAACGGACCTCAATACCCCGTCAATTCCAGGTAGCCGACGCCGCTGTGGCTGCCGCTGACGGTGATCGGGCCTTCCCAATATTTGTATCGCGTGTCCATCCAGCTTTGCGGATTGAGCGGGGTGGTCGCGATCGCGAGATGGTGCGAGGGGATCGCGATCTTCCATTGCGTCGGCAGCTCGCGTCCGGCGACGCGGGTGGTCGCCGTCGGCGTCATGGCGATGTCGGCGGGATCGAGCGGTTGCGGGCGTCCGTCGTGGCCGATCCAGGTGCCGGCGAAGAAATGCGCGCCGTCGGCGTGGCGCAGCCGGAACAGCATCAGCTTCTCGCCGGAGGACAGCCGCAGCGCGAACCAGTCCCAGCCGGTCTGGTCGGAGGCGAGCGGCTGGCTGCTCCATTCGTGATCGAACCAGGCCTGGCCCGTGACGTCGACGGCCTTGCCGTCGAGCGTGATCGATCCGACGACATAGAGCTCGGGCAGGCTGTAGTAGTAGGACGCCTGGTCGCGCTCCGATTTCCGGCTGTAGCCGGCCTCGCCCTGCAGCACCGGGGCGGTGTCGCCGGCCAGCCGCAGCGCGTAGGAGAAATCCGGCGCCGCCGCCGTCAGTTGCAGCGTCGCCAGCGGCGACGCCGGCGACGCCAGGCTGCGCATCTCCCAGTTGTCGATGAAGGCCGCGAACGGCGCGGTGTCGACGCCGGCCTGGCCGACGCCGCCGCGGGCGAAGCGCTCGGCGAAGCGGTGCGTGGTGGCGCTGGTCAGCGCCGTGTGGCCCATCCAGAGCTGTCGGCTGGCCCAGCCCTCGGCGTGGTCGCCGGGCACCGTCGCCTGCCGGAACAGCGTCCACTGCACGCCGTAGCGGTTGCCGTCGGCGTCCTTGAGGTTGGCGGTGAGGTACCACCACTCGATGCGAAAATCCGGATGCGCGCCGTGGTCGGCCGGAAACACGAGCGGCCTGCCGCGCACCACCTCGGCGAAGCCGCCGGCGTCGGTGCCGAGACCGGCGAAGCCCTGGGCGCGCAGGGGGGCGATGTGGAAGGCGAGGGCGATAATCGTGGCAATAATCACATGCATAGACTTGCGAAGAATATTCAGGGTCATTCCGGGGCGCGCGTGCAACGCGCGAACCCGAAATCTCGATGCACCGGCGTTGCGCCAGCTCAGTGAGATTCCGGATCGCCGCTTCGCGGCGTCCGGAATGACCGAGGAGAGCATTTTTGCGTGCACGCTATCTCTCATCGGCGAAAATCTTCAACAGCGTGATCGGGCGCGTGCGCGCCAGCTTGATCAACGGAACCACCGCGGCGAGCACCGCCGCGAGCATCGCCACCACCAGCAGCCGCACCAGTTCGCCCGGGAAGACCTCGAGCGGCAGCCGCCAGCCGAAGGCCTTGACGTTGACCACCTCGATCAGGCACCACGCGACCGCGAGCCCGAGCGGCAGCGCCAGCAGCGCGGTGCCGAACGTCAGCGCCAGCGTCTTCGCCAGTTCGAGGGCGGCGAGGCGGCGGCGGGTCAGGCCCATCGCCCACAGCGGCGCCAGCTGCGGCAGCCGCGACTGCCCGAGCGTCAACAGGCTGGTGAGCAGCGCGACGCCGGCCACCGCGAGCGTGAAGGCGTTGAGCGCGGCGGTCACCGCGAAGGTCTGGTTGAAGATGCGGCGCGACTCCGCTTTCACCGTGGCCTGGTCGGCGAGGTTGCGCGGGCCCAGCGCGAAGCTGGTCTCGAGCGCCGCCAGCAGCGCCGGCACGTCGGCGGGCGCGAGCCGCACGCCGAAGCGTGCGCGGGTCGCGTCGGGGAAGCGGCGCGACAGCTGATCGGCATTCACCGCGATCTGGCCTTTCGGATTGCCGTAGTCGGCATAGAGACCGCCGACCACGGCGGTCCATTCGCCGGTGGGCGAGGGGATGCGCAGCTCGGCGCCGAGCGCGAGGCCGAGCCGGCGGCCGAGCTGTTCGCTCACCAGCACCGCGCGGCCGTCGCGGAGATTGTCCCAGACATTGGCCGTGGAGTCCAACAGCGGCCAGGACTGGCGATAGGTGGCGTGATCGGCGATGCCGTACAGGTCGACGGCCTCGCCGCCGATCCTGGTCTCGGCGCGGACGCCGGGCAGCACCGCCTGCACCTCGGGGCGCTTGCGCAGCCACGCCTCGATCTCGGCGCCCTGCGCGTCGTCGCGCGCGGCGACATAGACCTCGGCGGCGAGCCGGCCGTCGAGCCAGCGCAGGAAGGTGTCGCTGAAGCTGCCGACCATGGTGCCGACGCCGACATTGACCGACAGCGCGAGCAGCAGCGCCATCATCGCCAGCGACAGCCCCGGCAGTTGCTGGCGGCTGTCGGCCCACGCCCATAGCAGCAGCGGGCGGCGCGTCATCGCCGCGCCGGCGCGCAGCACCAGACCGAGCAGCACCGGCAGCGCCAGCGCCGCGCCGAGCAACAGCCCGGCAAGCACCGCGAAGCCGGCTTCGAGGCTGCTGCCGAAGGTGAACGCCGCGGCCGCGACCGCGAACGCGGCCAGCGCAAGGGCGGCCTGTCCGATCAGCCAGCGGCTCTGCGCGCGCGCCCACGCGAACGGCTGCGCGGAGACCAGGAGCGGCAGGCGAAACACCTTGACCAGCGCCTGCGCGGCGGCGGCGAGCGCGCCGGCGACGCTCATCGAAAGCCCCGCGAGCCACCATTGCGGCGCGATCGCGAGTTCGCCCGGCACGCTGGCACCGTAGAGGCCGCGCAGGCTGGCGGCGACATCGGGCAACAGCGCGGCGGCGATCAGGTAGCCGCAGGCTACTCCTGCGAGCCCCGCCGCCAGCGCCAGCAGCACCAGCTCGGCGACCAGCACGGCGATCAGCGCGCGCGCGGAGACGCCGCAGGCGCGCAAGGTGCGCAGCATCGGCAGCCGCTGCTCGAAGGCCAGCCCGATGGCGGAATGCACGATGAACAGCCCGACCAGGAAGGAAAGCAGGCCGAACGCGGTGAGGTTGAGGTGAAAGCTCGCGGTGAGGCGCTGCAGGTCGGTCTCCTCGCCCGCCGCCACCAGGCGCAGGCTGTCGCCGGCGACCTCCTGCAGCGGCAGCCGCGTGCCGCCGGGGGCGGGGTCGAGCAGGAAGCGGGAGATGCGGTCCGGCTTGCGCAGGATCCGCTGCGCGAAGCCGATGTCGGTGACCAGCAGGCCGGGGACGAGGTCGGCCGTGAGGTGGAGCGGCGGCAGCATTTCGCCGGTGTCGGTGGCAAGCCGCGCGCCGGCGGCGGCGCCGAGATCGCGGGCGGTTTCCGGCGCCAGCAGCATCTCGCCTTCGGCCGAGAGAAAATCCTGCAGCGCCGCCTGCGCGATCGCGGGCGCGGGGCCGGCGCCGCGCGGCAGGCTGATCGGCTCGATCCCGATCAGCCGCAGTTGCCTGTCCCCGATCCGGACGCGGCCTTCCACCACCGGCGAGACCAGCCATCCGGCGCGGCGCAACTTCGAAAACAGCGCCTGCGGCACCGCGATGTCGCGCGCCGGCGCCAGCATGGCGGTGCGGCCGCCGCCGAACGCCGCCGCGGCGCGGTCGTAGCTCGCGCGCGCCTGGGCATTGATGGCCTGCACCCCGCTCCACAGCGCGGTCGCCGCCATCAGCCCCACCAGCAGCGTGGCGAGCTGCATCGGGTGCCGCTTCCAGTGGCTGAACAGCACCTTCATTACCCATCCCGCGCGGCTCATGCGAGCCGCCCCGCGCTGAGATGAACGCGGCGATCGAGCAGGGCGGCGAGCCGCAGGCTGTGCGTGACCATCAGCAGGCCGCATCCGGTGCGCGCCACCAGCTCGTGCATCAGCCGCACCACCTCGTCGGCGGTGGCCTCGTCGAGATTGCCGGTGGGCTCGTCGGCGAGCAGCAGTGCCGGCCTGACGGCGAGCGCGCGGCCGATGGCGACGCGCTGCTGCTGCCCGCCCGACAGCTGCTCGGGATAGCGGTCGAGCAGGGAGGTCAGGCCGAGGCGCTGGCCGAGTTCGTGCTGCCAGGCGGCATCGAAGCGCCCGGCGATGCGGGCCTGGAACGCGAGGTTGTCGGCGACCTTGAGGCTCGGGATCAGGTTGAACTGCTGGAACACGAGGCCGAGCCGGTCGCGCCGCAGCCGCGCGCGGCCGCTCTCGGCGAGCCGCGAGACGACGGCGCCGTCGAGCGCCACCTCGCCGCCGTCCGGCTCGTCGAGGCCCGCGATCAGGTGCAAGAGCGTGCTCTTGCCGCTGCCGGACTCGCCGGTCAGCGCCACGCTTTCGCCGGGCCCGACCTCGAGATCGACTTCGCGCAGCACGGCCAGCGTGCCCTGCGGCAGGGTGTAGCTCTTGCTCAGGCGTGAGACTTTCAGCATCGGGGGCAGTTCTACCCGCCGCGGCACGCGGACGCCAGATGCGGGGGTGAGATGGGCCAAAAGCTCCAGCGTCTCCCCGTCATCCTGAGGTGCGCGCACGCGCGAGAGATCTGCGCAAGGTCAATCAAATGCGTGCGCGCCTCGAAGGATGAACGGCCCCGACGCCCGCGCATCCTTCGAGACGCGCCGCTTCGCGGTGCTCCACAGGATGGCGCTTCGAGGCGTGCAAGAGCGCGCACCCCAGGATGACGCTTCGAAAGTCAAAGACTCGCCGCGAACAGCTCCCACCGCCCCGGCACGCCCTTGAGCTCATGGGATCCGCGGTCGGCGAATTTCAGCCCGGCGCCGGCGACGAGATCGGTGACGACGCGCGAGACCAGCACTTCGCCGGCGCCGGCCTGGGACATCACCCGCGCCGCCGCATGCACCGCGATGCCGCCCACGTCGCGACCGCGCAACTCGATCTCGCCGGTGTGCAGGCCGGCGCGCAACGGCAGCCCGATCTGCTTCGACGCGGTCTCGAAGGCGAGTGCGCAGCGCACCGCGCGCCCCGGTCCGTCGAAGGTGGCGAGGATGCCGTCGCCGGTGGTCTTCACCAGCGTGCCGCGATGCCTGTCGACCATCTGCTTCGCCATCGCGTCGTGGCTGTCCAGGAACCGGCGCCAGCCCTGGTCGCCGAGCCTCGCGGCGCTGCCTGTGGAGTCGACGATATCGGTGAACAGCACCGTGGCCAGCACCCGCTCGTTCGCGTCCGCCGCGTCATGGCGGTGGCCGGTGATGAATTCCTCGATGTCACCGGCCAGCGTCTCGGTGTCGCCGGTCCAGAAGGCATGGTCGCCGTCCGGATACTCGATGAATGTCGCGCCGGGGATCTCTGCGGCGAGCTCACGGCCATGGGCGATGGCGACGAGGGCATCGGTCCTGCGATGCAGCACCATGGTCGGCACCCGGATGGTGGACAGCACCGGCCGCACGTCGATGAGCGTGTTCAGCATACCGTACGAGCGATAGGTGCCCGGACTGGCCGACAGCCGCTCGAATTTCGCGAACACCGCGACCGCGTCCGGGTTCGACGCCTGCCCGGGCATCAGGCCCCTGATCATGGCTCCGGTGCCCCAGAACTTGACGCGCTGCGCGACCAGTTCTTCGGTGGCGAAGGACCGCACGAAGCCGCCGAACAGGACCATGTGCGAGACCCGCTCCGGGTAGGTGGCGGCGAACAGCGCGCTCATCGGCGAGCCCTCGGAAAATCCCAGCAGCACGGCCCGCCGTGAGCCGACATCCTCCATGATGGCGCGGACGTCGTCCATGCGCTGCTCGAGCGACGCCGCCCCTGACAGGCGATCGGACAGGCCCTGTCCCCGCTTGTCGAAGGTGATGACGCGGGCGAATTGGGACAGCCGTCGCAGGAACGCGGTGTAGCCAGGAAACTCGTGCTGGAATTCGATATGGGAGACGATGCCCGGCACCAGGATGAGATCGATCGGCCCATCGCCCATGACCTGGTAGGCGATGCTGACGTCGCCGCTCAGCGCGTAGCGCGTCTCGGGCAGAGCAAGATCGTCCATCGGCTGACGTGTCCAGACCTGGCGTGCAAAGTAAACGGATCTTGTCACGAGAATAGCACATGACGTGCCGGGGGCATAAGGGTCGCGCGTGCGATTTGGGATGTCGCTGTTGCGCGGGCGGGAGACTTTCAGCATCGGCGGCGTTCTGCCCGCCGCGGCACGCGGGCGGCAGATGCGGGGGCGGGCGAGAGCCTCTCCGAAGATGCTGCGTGCAGTTACAGGCTATCGCGGAATCGCGCGGATGGTCCTTTCCGTCGTCATGGCCGGGCTTGTCACCGCAAGCCGGGTAGACCCGGCTTGCGGCATTTTAAAAAGAACGCAACGCGGCAAGAACCGCGTTGCTACGCCATCCACGTCTTTCTTCGCCGCTATGCCGTAAAGACGTGGATGCCCGGCACAAGGCCGGGCATGACGAGTCTAAAAGACAGGCCGGCGCCTGTGTTGAGCCAGACTCTGAGGACGACGTTGCCGCCACCCTCATCGCCGCGACAGCACGTCGTGCGGGAGGATCTGCGCCCCGGTTGCGACCTTGAAGACGAGACAGATCGCGATGATGGCGCAGCCGAGCCCGATCAAATAGAGGCCGATCATGGTCAGCAGCGGATTTTCCGCGGCTTGGTGCGTGGGCGGCTCGTCGGCCGCGCCCTGGTCGACGACGCGCTCCAGCACGACCGGCGGCGGTGCGGCCGGAAGCTGCGCCGCGGCGGCGCCGTCGCCTGCCGTCTTGACGTCGTTCTCGCTCAGGCGGATCGGAGCCGACGGATCGCGCGCCGGCGCCGGCGCGGTGGTGTCGCGCGCAAAGCTGCCGGCGACGGCGGCCGCGGTGATGTCCGGCTTGACGAACCCGGCCGGGCTGATCCAGCGCGGCTGTGGCGAGGGCGGCGTCGCCGCCGGCAATTCCGCGTGGGCGTCCGCGGCGGATTGCGGAATCGCTTCGTCCGACGCCGGCGCGGGGAGCGGCGCCTGGCTCGGCTTGCCGCTCTCGTCCTTGAGGTACCAGCACTTGCGCTGATTGGCATGGTGCGTGGGCGGCTCGTCGGCCGCGCCCTGGTCGACGACGCGCTCCAGCACGACCGGCGGCGGTGCGGCCGGAA
>JBKQQE010000183.1:0-5595 GCA_052326245.1 Xanthobacteraceae bacterium
GCCACAATATTCTCCCAGCCATTGAACCCAGAGGCATCAATCAGCAATCTGATCTTGCCATACTGGTTGATGATAGTTTCGACCTGCGGCGCAATTTGGCGAATGTCGTCGGCCGTAATTTTATCCGGCACCAGGATCTTCAGCACGTTGCTAGAGATAATTTCAGTCTTGATCACGTGAAATCTCCTTCAGTCCAAGCTGGCCGCTTTGCCGCAGCGCCCTTCCTAACACGCTACCCAAAGCGTCGATCGCCGCTTCTTGGTAGCCTTGATTGATCACCCGTCATCAGCCTCACATTCTACTCGGTACATCGTGTGTTTCTCGAGCGGCTTTAGCTGCGATTGATCATCCAGGCCGCCTCTGCAAAACGCGGCAAATCAAAAACCTGATGTCCTCCGCCCCATATCGAGTCCCGACACCAGCGCTGTCCTTAAGCATTTAACCCTGCATCTTTTAAAATTGGGCCAGAACTGGCGCCAGCGCCGTTTGAGCCTAACCCTATGCTGGGCTTTTCGATCAGTTCGAGGAAAGGCTTGATGATGTCGATGGGCATCGGGAACACCACGATCGAATTCTGTTCCGCACCGATCTCCGTGAGCGTCTGGAGATAGCGCAACTGCATCGCGGCCGGGACACTGGAAAGGATCTTCGCCGCATTGACGAGGGTCTGCGACGCCTGGAATTCGGCCTCCGCGTGAATGATCTTGGCGCGGCGGTCGCGCTCCGCTTCCGCCTGCTTGGCGATGGCACGGACCATATTTTCCGTCAGTTCGACAGTCCTGATCTCGACATTGCTGACCTTGATCCCCCAGGTCTCGGTCTGGCTGTCGAGAATGCTCTGGACGTCGACGCTGAGCTTCTTGCGTTCCGACAGCATCTCGTCGAGGTCGTGCTGCCCGAGCACGGCGCGCAGCGTGGTCTGCGCCAGCATGTTGGTGGCCGGCAGGAAATGCTGAACCTGAATGATGGCCCGCTCCGGATTGACGACGTTGAAATAGAGCACGGCGTCGACCTTCATCGAGACGTTGTCGCGCGAAATCACGTCCTGGCTTGCGATCTCGATGACCTGGATGCGCAGATCGACGCGGACCATTTCCTGAAGGAACGGGATCAGCAGCACCAGGCCCGGCCCCTTGACCTTCTGGAAGCGCCCCAGCGTGAAGACCACGGCCCGCTCGTATTCGCGCAGGATCCTGACGCTCGCCCCGATCAAGACGATGGCAGCGAGGGCGACGACGGGAGCGAAGTAGATGATTCCGAAGCTCGAGAACAACATGACGTTGCTCCTTTCAAATGACGTGAAAAACCACGGATCAGCGTGTGGGAAGTGCGTCCGGCGGTTCGATCCGAAAGGATGCCGGCGTCAGGCGGAATGGCTCGATCGCCACTGCGCGCTGTGATGTGCGCGCCATGATGCAAGACTAGACGCGCGAAAGCCGAGCCCCGACAGGGTCGGATTTTACCTAGAGATGCAAGACGCGCCGCGCTCGCGCTGGATCGGGCTTAAGTAGTTTCCGATGCTGATGCCGCCGTCGGTCGTTCGCTAGGCTGCAGTTTCGGCCGATCAGAATGCATCGCGCCGGACCGCCGGACCCTCGAAAGGGAGACGCTTCCCGTGTCCGCCAAGACGTATGCTGGCCCCCGTTCCACGCTCAGTTCCGAGTTCGACACTTTTCTGTTCGCGTCGATCGGTGAGGACGGTAACGGCATGCCGGTCAGCATGCTCTCCGGACTGGCGCGATCGAACCTCGATCCGTGGCAGGAGGCCGCGCAACTCTCGGCATTGCCGGGCCCCACCGCGGTGGAGAGACTGACTGCGCTGATCGGCGCGGTGCCGGGCAAGGCGTGGACCCACGCCGAAGCCCAGGCGGTCGCCGCGCGCCTGATTGCCTTGTTGCCCCACGCGCTTGCCGCTCATGCCGGATCAGGCTGGCCGCCGCCGAACCTCGCGGCGGCGATCCCGTTACGGCCGTGGTGGATCTACGTCGCGGTTGTGTCCCTGGTGCTGGGTTCCCAATTGGTCATCGCCAACCGCATGTCAGCGCCGGCGGATCACGCGGATCTCACTCACCCCGCCAACGTGTCGCCTCCCCAGCAGCTGGGTCCGCCCGCCCGATAGGCCGCTCTGCCGGGCGCGCGACCGCCGACCTTAAGTACATTCCGACCCTGCCGACCACGCGCGATCCTGGCTAGCGTGCGCAGATCGACCGGGTGCCGCTGTTTCATGGTCGAGAGACAACCCGAGGATTGAAACGATGAAATCCGCATCGCTCGCCGGCTCCATCGCAGCATGCCTGTGCATTGCTGCCGCAACCCCGCTGCACGCGGCTGAACCGCTGGTCACTGGCACCGCCAGGCCGCCGACGCCAGGGGCCGTCGATGCCGCGAAAGCGCCGGCCGCGACGGAAATGTCGGCGGAGAAATGCCTGAAGGATCTGCGCGCGTTCGGCGCCCAGATGGAAAAGGACGGCTACTGGCTGGGTGGGTCCGGGTACACTTTTGGCTATCCCGTGGGCGAGCCCGGGCTTTTGTACGGGTCCCCGTCGGAAGGAAACCAGCCGTCGACGATGAACCACTATCCAAATGCACGACCGGGATACGAGGTCCGCAATCTCATGACGACGGCCACCATACTCGCCCGCCATGGTCAACAGCAGCCATGCGAGGACGTGCTCGCAACCACCCGCGAGATCTACAAGGGCTACGTCACGCACCTGCTCAACGGCAAGGCACCGACGGCGGACGTATCGAGCTGGCGGCATCAGGAGATCGCCGCCGCACAGCCGGTCGCAACCCAGAACGTTGCATTCCGCTCGGACCAGCTGATCGGCACCGCCGTGCGCACGCCGCGCGACGAAGCACTGGGCAGCGTCGACGACCTCGTGATGAGCCCGCAGACCGGCAAGATCGCCTACCTTATCGTCGCGCGAGGCGGGATCTTCGGGATCGGCGAGAAATATACTCCGGTTCCCTGGGAGGACTTCAAGGCGAGTCCGAACGTGAACATGCTGGTTCTCGACACCACCAGCGACATCATGGCCGCCGCGCCGCGGGTCGAACACGACCAGTTCTCGGCCGAGGGACAGTTCGACCAGGAGAGCCTGAAGGTCAACGCCTACTGGAAAACGCACCTGTCGGACAAGGGCAAGGACTGACGGTCCCCGCGAGCCGATCGACCGGCAGCGCCATCAACATCGAAGGTCTGGATCCCATGCTGCGAAATGCATCGACACTGCACGGCTACGGCATCGCCGCGAGCGATGGCCATCTCGGCGTCGTCACCGACTTGCTGTTCGAAGACACCAGCTGGCTGCTGCGCTGGCTGGTCGTCGACACCGGACACTGGCTCCCCGGACGCAAGGTCCTGCTCCCCGCGACGGTGCTGGGACTTGTCGACCCGGAGAAACGCGAGTTCTCCGTCCGCCTGACCATGGCTGAGGTCAGGCACAGCCCCGACATCGACACCGAACGGCCGGTGTCGCGGCAGATCGAGACCGACCTCTACGATTTCTACGGCTGGAGACCCTACTGGAATCCGGGACTTTACCTGGACGGCTTCGGCAACGGCTATGGCGGCGGCGCGACGATGCCGCTGCCCGTGCCGGGGTCCGCGCGGCTCGAGGAAGATATCGCGGCGGCCGAGCGCGATCACGACGATCCGCATCTGCGCAGCGTTCAAGCCGTCACCGGCTACCACGTCCATGCCAGCGACGGCGAAATCGGCCACGTCGCGGACTTTCTCATCGAGGACGCGGACTGGAGCATCCGCTATCTCGTCGTCGACACCAGGAACTGGTGGCCGGGAAACAAGGTCCTGATCTCGCCGCGATCGGTACGCGGCGTCGAATGGGAAGACAGGTTCGTCAACCTCACGGTCGACCGCCAGGCGGTGAAGTCGAGCCCCGCCTACGATGCCTCAATGACGATCGATCGAACCTATGAGCGCCGCCTGCACGGCTACTACGCCGACATCAGCTCCGGCGGCTCCGACCGGCTGCTGCTGCCATAGACGTGTGTTACGGCAGGGACGCCTTCTTCGCAACGCGTAGGCGTTGACGACGTTTCCGGATGGCCGAGGGTGTGAGCGTTCCGCAGCCGCACGGTGCGACGGCTGGGATGCGCTGCACCGGCGTCGCGCCCGGGAAACATTGTGCTCTGCAGCGTGGAGGGCAAACGCGCCGCGGCAGCGCGGTAGATCCCGCCTTTCATTCCCGCCTTTCATGATGACATCTCGAACGACATCGGCGAGACTGGGCATGCAAGGGACGGGTTCCAGCTCCGATGAGTCCGATGAGAATGTCTCCAGCGACAGGATCCGCGGCCGCGTCCGGGATTCGACCGGAGAATCTTCATCTCTACGCGCCCGGCGAAATCGTTGCGGAAGGTGACAGCGGGGCTGATCGCCGCCGGCGGGTATTCTATCGCCAGTTTCGCTATCCACCCTCCGCGGTCAGCGGCCCGGGCATCAACAGTCTGCTCCTGGTGATCTATCGTCAGGGCACCGTGCTGATGCGCCGCCGGTGCGAGGCTGCCTGGCAGGAGAAAGTGGTTCAGCCCGGCGACATCTCCGTTCTTGGCGCAGGCATGACTTCCGATTGGGAATGGGACCAGCCGATCGAGGTTTCCCACGTCTACCTTTCCTACGATCTCCTTGCTGAAACCTGCGCCCACGCCTTCGATCTGGATTATCGGCGCCTTGCGGCGCGGGATGCGCTCGATGTCCGCGATCCCAAATCCGTGGCGCTGGCGGACATGCTGATAGGCGAGCTCTGCACACCGTCCGCGGGCGGCGCGCTGCTGGTCGATACGCTGGCGCAGACGCTGTCGATCTGCGCGATACGGGACTATCACTGGAGTCCTGCAGCGCTTCGCGGCACCAGCGCCACGTCGGGACTGACACCCGCCCAGCAGCGTCGCGCGCTGGAGTTCATCGAGGCTCATCTCGCGCGCGATTTCGAACTCGTCGAGCTGGCGCGCGCCGCCGGCGTCAGCGCCTATCACTTCATCCGCTGCTTCAAGGCGAGCTTCGGCGTCAGCCCCTATCAGTTCGTGATGAAGAAGCGGCTTGACCACGTCGTGGAACTTGTCCGAACCACACAGCTTTCCCTGGCCGACATCGCGCTGTCTTGCGGGTTCAGCGATCAGTCGCACATGACGCGCGCGCTGAAGAAGGCAATGGGGCTGACTCCGGGCGCGATGCGGAAGCACGGATTTTAGTGCTCAAGCACGGTATTGGAACTGAAGTAATCCGTCACCCTGAGGTGGCCGCGCGTCGCGCGGCCCTCGAAGGGCGACGGCCCGGCCATTCATCCTTCGAGGCTCGCGCGCATGTTTGCGCCGTTCGCGACGGCGTTGCCGAGTGCCGCCGATTTGAAGTTCCTACAGAGGTTGCTGCCCACTCGTCCCAGGAACTTCAAATCGAAAGCGGCACTCGTTTCATAAATCTTCCGGTGCTCGCTTGCTTCCGAAGTTCGTGTCAGACCTTGCTGCGATTGCGCACGAACTTCGGAAGCAGAGCACCGGCCTGCGCGCTCGCATCTCAGGATGACGGAGCGAAATGATCGAGAGCGAAAGATCGCAACATCCTTCCAAGCT
>JBKQQE010000184.1:0-33812 GCA_052326245.1 Xanthobacteraceae bacterium
ACATTCGCCACTCGCCTTGCCGCAGGATCGTGGGCGAATGTCAAATCCAAAACTCCACTAGCAACTTTAACTTTGCTAGTGGTCCTATGATTCCAACATTCGCGGAAAGCGCCTGCCGAAATGGGATGCGAATGTTGGAATCGGACCACTAGCCGCAGGAACGGCAATGATTTCACGCGAGCGAAGCACCCCGTTGAGTCAATGGTGGTGGACGGTGGACCGGCTGCTGCTTGCCGCCCTGATCACCTTGATGCTGGCAGGCATCATCCTGTCACTGGCGGCGAGTCCGCCGGTGGCGGAGCGCATCGGGCTCGACCCGTTCCATTTCTTCAACCGCCACGTGCTGTTTCTGCTGCCGTCGTTCATGGTGATGATCGCGGTGTCGTTTCTGTCGCCGCGCGCGATCCGGCGCAGCGCGCTCGTCGTCTTTGCGCTCAGCGTCGCCCTGATCGTCGCCACCCTGCTGTTCGGCCCCGAGGTCAAGGGCGCCCGGCGCTGGATCACCATCCTCGGGGTCAACATCCAGGCCTCGGAAGCGGCCAAGCCGGCTTTCGTGGTGCTGGTGGCGTGGCTGTTTTCCGAATCGGCGCGGCGTCCTGAAATGCCGGCGACCTCGATGGCGCTGGTGCTGCTGCTCTCGCTGGTGGCCTTGCTGGTCGCGGAGCCGGATTTCGGCCAGACCATGCTGATCCTGACCGTCTGGGGGGCGCTGTTCTTCATCGCCGGAATGCGGATCATCTGGGTGTTCGGACTGGCCGGGGCGGCCAGCGCCGGGCTGTTCGCGGCCTACCTGTTGGTGCCGCATGTCGCCGGGCGCATCAAACGCTTCATGGATCCGGCGTCGGGCGACACTTTCCAGGTCGACATGGCGACCGAGTCGTTCAGCCATGGCGGCTGGTTCGGCCAGGGCCCGGGCGAGGGCACCGTGAAGCGAATCCTGCCGGACAGCCACACCGACTTCGTGTTCGCCGTCGCGGCCGAGGAGTTCGGCATCATTCTCTGCCTGGTGCTGCTGGCGTTGTTCGCCTTCATCGTGATCCGGACGTTGTCGCGCGCCTACGCCAGCGACGACCTGTTCACGCGGTTCGCGGCCTCGGGCCTCGCCATCCTGTTCGGCGTCCAGGCCTCGATCAACATGGCGGTCAACCTGCACCTGATGCCCGCGAAGGGCATGACCCTGCCGTTCATTTCCTATGGCGGCTCCTCCATGGTGTCGCTGGCCTATGGCGTGGGGATGATGCTGGCGCTGACGCGGCTGCGTCCGAGCATCGAGGTCCAGTCCATCGGCGACGCCTATGGCGCGCGCCAATTCGCTTGATGGCCGGTGTTCACTTCTAACATTCGCATCGCGTCTGCGGATATAGTGAGGCGAATGTCCAATCCACCGCACGAGTCGGCATGACCGATGCCCCCCTGATTCTGCTGGCCGCCGGTGGCACCGGGGGGCATCTGTTTCCCGCCGAGGCGCTCGGTGCGGAGCTGTTGACGCGTGGCATGCGCGTTCGCCTCGTCACCGACGCGCGCGCCATGCGCTACAGCGGTCTGTTTTCGGCGGACATGATCGACGTGGTGGAGAGCGAAACCGTGCGGGGCCGCTCGCCGTTTGCCCTTGCCAGGACGGCAACCTTGCTGACCGCCGGGACCCTGCGGGCGGTGGCCCTGATCCGCCGCCTCAAGCCGGCGGCGGTGGTCGGCTTCGGCGGCTATCCGACACTGCCGCCGTTGTTCGCGGCGCGCCTGTTGGGGGTGCCGACGCTGATCCACGATGCCAACGCGGTGATGGGGCGCGCCAACAGGTTGTTGTCGCGCGGCGTCACCGCGATCGCCACCTCGCTGCCGGGGGTGATCGACCATGAGCCGGCGCTGGCGGCGAAGGCGACGCTGACCGGCACGCCGTTGCGTCCGGCGATCCTCGCCGCGGCGGCCGTGCCGTTCGCGCCGCCCGGGGCGGACGGCAGGCTGCGCCTGCTGGTGGTCGGCGGCAGCCAGGGCGCGCGCGTGATGGCGGATATCGTGCCGCCCGCGATCGAGCGGCTGGAGCCGTCGCTGTGGCGGCGGCTCGCTTTGGTGCAGCAGGTTCGCCAGGAAGACATGGACCGGGTCAGCGCGGCCTATCACCGGCTGCAGATCGACGCGGAGTTGCAGCCGTTCTTTGCCGACCTGCCGGCGCGGCTTGCCGCGAGCCATCTGGTCGTCTCGCGGTCCGGCGCCGGCACCGTCGCCGAGCTTGCGGCGATCGGACGGCCCTCGATCCTGGTGCCGCTGCCGGGCGCGCTGGACCAGGATCAGTTCGCCAATGCCGGCGTTCTGGAGCGGGTCGGTGCGGCCATTCGCATCGTGCAGGGCGAATTCTCGCCCGACCGGCTGGCGGCCGAGATTTCGGCGCTGGCCGCCGAGCCGTCGCGGCTGGCCGCCATGGCGACGGCGGCCCGATCGGCCGGGACGCTCGACGCCGCGCAGCGGCTGGCCGACCTGGTGGCCAGGGTGGCCGCATCCAGGTAGTCCGGCACACTAGCGGCATGCGGCGGGCGATCACCCCTGCGTGATTGGGCTTTGCTTCTCGACGATCGCGAAAATTGCTATGGCTCTTGCCCGCTCGGGAGCAACTGAAGACTCCCGGCCAACGACCGGGAGGGACTGCAGTGACCAGACGGATTACCCAATTGGCGGCTTTCGTGGCCGCGTTCGGCATCGGCGTCGTCGGCACCAGCGTCGTCAATGCGCAAACCATGACGGTGACGAGCCCCGAGATCAAAGAGGGCGCTACCATCGCCAACGACCAGGTGTTCAAGGGCTTCGGCTGCACCGGCAACAATGTGTCGCCGGCGCTGAGCTGGAGCGGGGCGCCGGCCGCCACCAAGAGCTTCGCCGTCAGCATCTATGATCCGGACGCCCCGACCGGCAGCGGCTGGTGGCACTGGGTCGTGTACAACCTTCCGGCAGGCACGACGTCACTGCCCAAGGGCGCCGGCGACCCGAGCAAGAAGCTGATGCCCGAGGGGGCGATCCAGAGCCGGACTGATTTCGGCGTCGGCGGCTATGGTGGCCCCTGTCCGCCGCCCGGCGACAAGCCCCACCACTACCAGATCACGGTCTTCGCCGTCGACGTGCCGGCGCTGCCCGATGCCAAGAACGACGCGGCGTCGGCCGCGCTGGTCGGCTTCGATCTGCACTTCCATACACTCGCCAAGGCAACGTTGACCGGGGTCTACGGCCGCTGAGATCCGTCCCGGCGGCGGGACAGCCCCGGTGTTTCGGGGCGGTCCCGCCTGCGGGCATCGACCACGGGCCGAGCTGCAAAATCGACCCGATGCGATGTTTTGTCGGGCACCGCGGAAAAATCCCGCCAAAACCGACTTGCCGGCGCTTTGTCAGCACATTTCACGGCTTGATCCGGGTCAAATTTGTCTTGTCAGCCCCCAAGAAAGCGGGGCATCCAGAGGCTTGGCGGCGCCCCGAATCGCGCGCCGCGAGGCCGCCGGCAGCATTGCCGCGGCGTTGGCAGGGATCTACCCAAGGAACTATCCAAGGATCTACCATGAGACTGCCGCGCGAGATTGGACCCATTCACTTCGTCGGAATCGGCGGCATCGGCATGAGCGGTATCGCCGAGGTCCTGAACAATCTCGGCTATACGGTACGCGGCTCCGACGTCGCGGAGAGCGCCAACGTCAAGCGGCTGCGTGACAAGGGCATCGCCGTCACCGTCGGCCACGCCGCGGAAAACGTCGCCGGCGCCGGCGTGATGGTGGTCTCCTCCGCCATCAAGCGCGACAATCCGGAGCTGATGGCGGCGCGCGCGCAGCGCATTCCGGTGGTGCGCCGCGCCGAAATGCTCGCCGAGCTGATGCGGCTGAAGAGCTGTGTCGCGATCGCCGGAACCCACGGCAAGACCACCACGACGTCCATGGTGGCGACGCTGCTCGATGCGGGCAATCTCGATCCGACCGTGATCAACGGCGGCATCATCAACGCCTACGGCACCAACGCCCGGCTCGGCGCCGGCGAGTGGATGGTGGTGGAAGCCGACGAGAGCGACGGTACCTTCCTGAAGCTGCCGGCGGACATCGCCATCGTCACCAACGTCGATCCCGAGCATCTCGATCATTTCGGGACCTTCGACGCGGTGCAGGACGCGTTCCGCAATTTCGTCGAGAGCGTACCGTTCTACGGCTTCGCCGTGATGTGCATCGATCATCCGGTGGTGCAGACCATCGTCGGCAAGATCGAAGACCGCCGCATCATCACCTATGGCGAAAACCCGCAATCCGACGTGCGCCTCCTGGACCTGGTCGCCGCCAATGGCGGCTCGACCTTCAAGGTGTCGTTCCGCGACCGCAAGGACGGCGCCGAGCACGAAATCGCCGACCTGGTGCTGCCGATGCCGGGCCGCCACAACGCGCTGAACGCCACCGCCGCCATCGCCGTGGCCCACGAACTCGGCCTCTCCGACGACACCATCCGCCGGGCGCTCGCCGGCTTCGGCGGCGTCAAGCGCCGCTTCACCAAGACCGGCGAATGGAACGGCGTCACGGTGATCGACGACTACGGCCATCACCCGGTCGAGATCGCCGCCGTGCTGCGGGCGGCGCGCGATTCCACCAAGAACAAGGTGATCGCGGTGGTGCAGCCGCATCGCTATACCCGGCTGCAGTCCCTGTTCGAGGAGTTCTGCACCTGCTTCAACGACGCCGACACCGTTGTCGTCGCCGACGTCTATCCCGCCGGCGAAGCCCCGATCGAGGGCATCGATCGCGAGCATTTCGTGCTCGGCCTGCGCGCGCACGGTCACCGCGAGGTGATTCCGCTGCAGGATTCGACGCAGCTCGCCGGCGTCGTCCGCGAGGTCGCCCGCGCCGGCGACTACGTGGTCTGCCTCGGGGCCGGCAACATCACGCAATGGGCTTACGCGCTGCCGGCGGAATTGAAGGCGCTGGAGACGGCGAAGTGACGTTGCTAACGATCACCTGGTGGTCGTCATGCCCGGCTTTATGCCGGGCATCCACGTCTTCACTGCGTTTCCGCAAGGAAGACGTGGATGGCAAAGCAACCCGGCAAGGCCGGGTTGCGTTTCATTCTAATGCCGCAAGTCGGGTAAACCCGACTTGCGGTGACGAGCTCGGCCATGACGGAGAGTAGGGGCATGGCGTTTCCTGATCTGCTTCCGTCTCTCACTTCCGCGATGCCGGATCTGCGCGGGCGGCTGCTCGGCAACGAGGCGCTGGCGCCGCTGACCTGGTTTCGCGCCGGCGGCCCGGCGCAGGTGCTGTTCACGCCGGCGGACGAAGCCGACCTCGGCTACTTCCTGGCCAGGCTTCCGGCCGACATCCCGGTCTATCCGATCGGTGTCGGATCCAACCTGATCGTGCGCGACGGCGGCGTGCCCGGCGTCGTCATCCGGCTGTCGGCGCGCGGTTTCGGCGAGGCCGTGGCGGACGGCGAGCTGGTGCGCGCCGGGGCGGCAGCGCTGGACAAGCGGGTGGCGGAGGTCGCCGCCGCCGCCAACATCGCCGGGCTCGAATTCTACTTCGGCATTCCGGGCTCGATCGGCGGGGCGCTGCGCATGAATGCCGGCGCCAACGGCGGCGAAACCAAGGACGTTCTGACCGAAGCCACCGCCATCGCCCGCAGCGGCGAACGGCGCGTTTATTCGAATGCCGACATGAAGTTTTCCTACCGCAGCAGCGGCGTGGACAGCGGCGTGATCTTCACCTCGGCGGTGTTCCGGGGGCGGATCTCCGATCCGGTCACGATCCGCGCCCGCATGAACGAGGTGCAGAGCCATCGCGAAACCGCGCAACCGATCCGCGAGAAGACCGGAGGCTCGACCTTCAAGAACCCGCCGGGTCAGAGCGCCTGGAAGCTGATCGACGCCGCCGGCATGCGCGGGTTTCGGGTCGGCGGCGCGCAGGTCTCGGAGCTGCACTGCAATTTTCTGATCAACACCGGCGCCGCGAGCGGGCATGATATCGAGTCGCTGGGCGAGGCGGTCCGCGCCCGCGTCAAAGAGACCGCCGGCGTCGAGCTGCAATGGGAGATCAAGCGGATCGGGGTCGAGACGTAGTTCCTCATGAACCATGAGGCCGAGGCGCGCGGCGTTGGTGGCCTCATCCTTCGAGACGCAGGCTCGCCTGCTCCTCGGGATGAGGATTTGATGCAGAGATTGCGGATCTGCGCCTTCGGCGCAGCCCGCAATGACGGATGAGGACAGAATGACAAAACACGTCGCGGTGCTGCTGGGCGGCTGGTCGTCGGAGCGAGAGGTCTCGCTGCGGTCGGGCGCGGCCTGCGCCGCCGCGCTGGAACGCCGCGGCTACACCGTCTCCCGCATCGACGTGGCGCGCAACGTCGCCACCGTGCTCGAACAGCTGCGGCCCGACGTCGTGCTCAATGTGCTGCACGGCCGTCCCGGCGAGGACGGCACGATCCAGGGCGTCCTGGAGACGCTCGGCATTCCCTACAGCCACTCCGGCGTGCTGGCGTCGTCGCTGGCGATGCAAAAGGATCTCGCCAAGACCGTGATGGCGGCCGCGGGCGTGCCGGTGGCGGAGGGGCTGACCATGATCCGCTCCGAGGTGGCGAAGGCGCATCCGATGCCGACGCCCTATGTCATCAAGCCGGTGGCCGACGGCTCCAGCGTCGGGGTCTTCATCGTCACCGCGGAGCATACCCATCCGCCGCAGGAGCTGTTTCGCGACGACTGGCCGCACGGCGATCAGCTGCTGGTGGAAAGGTACATTGCCGGAAAGGAGCTCACCTGCGCCGTCATCAACGGCGAGCCGACCGGCGTGATCGAGATCGTCCCCACGGTAAAATTCTACGATTACGAGGCAAAGTATTCTCCCGGCGCGTCAAAACACATCCTCCCTGCGCCAATTTTACCATTTGTTTACCAGGAAGTCCGAAGGTTAACGCTGGCGGCGCATGTGGCGCTTGGCTGCCGGGGCGTGAGCCGTGCGGATTTCCGCTACGACGACCGCATCGAGGGGACGGGAGGCCTGATCTGTCTTGAGGTCAACACCCAGCCCGGCATGACCGAGACGTCACTTGTGCCAGAGCTTGCAGCGCATGCAGGCATAACATTTGACGAGCTCGTGCAATGGATGGTGGAGGACGCCTCGCTCGGTCGCTGAGACTGCCGGGGGCCCGATCCGAACAGACGGTCAAGACCGCGCGCCGCGCCACAGCGACGCGCGCGCGCGTGCCGCAACGCCTTGGGCGTGGCGGCGTGCCGGCGCCGAGCCACGACGATCTGCCCCGCTTCCTGACCGAGCTGCAGCGCAGGCTGCCGCGCCGGTTCGGCCTTGCCGCCACGCTGGCGCTGCTGCTGGCGAGCCTCGGCCTCGGCATCGTCAAGGGCAATCACCTCGACGACGTGGTGGCGGCCCTGAGCGACGCGCGCAACGCCACCGCCAATGCGGTTGGTTTCCGCATCACCAATGTCGCGATTACCGGGCGCCGGCAGCTCACCCAGGACGAGGTGCTGGCGACCGGCGGCGTCACCGGCCGCTCGTCGCTGCTGTTCCTCGACGCCGCGACCGTCCGCGACAAGCTCAAGGCCAGTCCCTGGATCGCAGATGCGACGGTGCTCAAGCTCTATCCCGGCCAGTTGCAGATCGACATCACCGAGCGGACGGCCTTCGCGCTCTGGCAACAGGGCGGCACGGTCTCGGTGATCGCCGATGACGGCACGGTGCTGGAGCCCTGGGTGGCGAGCCGCTTCACGTCGCTGCCGCTGGTGGTCGGCAAGGGCGCCGAAACCCGTGCCCGCGAGTTTTTGAGGCTGCTGGCGCAATATCCGCAGGTCCGCCCGGCCGTGAAGGCGATCGTTTTCGTCGGCGAGCGGCGGTGGAATCTGCGCCTCAACGACGGGCTCGATGTCCGCCTGCCCGAGACCGGCCTGGAGCAGGCGCTCGCCCTGCTGTCGAAGCTCGACAAGGACGATCACCTGTTCTCGCGCGACATCACCGCCATCGACCTGCGGCTGCCCGATCGCGTCAGCGTCCGCTTGTCCGACGACGCCGCCAAGGCGCGGGACGAGCAACTGAAGAAGGCCGCCAAGCGCAAGGGTACGGACGCATGACCAGCCTCGACGGTCAACAGGCGCCCAAGACCCGCGCCCTGCCGCTCAACCGCACGGCGCTGGTCGCGGCGCTGGACATTGGCACCAGCAAGGTGGCCTGTCTGATCGGGCGGCTGCGGCCGTGTCCCCCGAGCGGGGCGCTGCGCGGCCGCACCCATGCGATCGAACTGATCGGCATCAGCCATGTTCAGTCGCAGGGGGTCAAGGCCGGCGCGGTCATCGACCTCGCCCAGTGCGAACAATCGGTCCGGCAGGCCGTGGCGATCGCGGAGCAGATGGCGAATGTTCGCGTCGAATCCGTGCTGTTGTCGGTCTCCGCCGGTCGCCTCCAGGGCCAGCTGATCGAGGCGGCCGCCGATATTCGCGGCGGGGTCGTCACCGCCGCCGACGTCGCCCGCGTCACCAGCTCCGGCATGCATTATGCGACCCCGGCCGGCCGTACCGCACTGCACGCGCTGCCGGTCGGCTACTCGCTCGACGCCGTCAAGGGCATCCGGGACCCGCGCGGCATGGTCGCGCGTCAATTCGGCGTCGACATGAACGTCGTGACCGCGGACGCGACCGCGGCCAAGAACCTGATGCTGGTTGTCGAACGCTGCCACCTCAACGTCGAGGCCATGGCGGCGAGCCCCTATCTGGCCGCGTTGTCCGTTCTCACCGACGACGAGGTCGATACCGGAGCGGCGATCGTCGACATGGGGGCGGGAACGACCACGCTGGCGATCTATTCGGCCGGCCGTTTCGTCCATGCCAGCGGATTTGCGCTCGGCGGGCAACACGTCACCATGGATCTTGCGCGTGGAATCGGCGCCTGCATTGCGGATGCCGAGCGAATCAAGACTTTATACGGCACCGTGCTGACGGGCGGATCGGATGCCCGCGAACTGATGAGCGTTCCCGCGGACAACGAACGGGATGCGCCGCACATCGTGTCGCGCGCCACGATCGCAAACATCATCCGCCAGCGCGCCGAGGAGATTTTCGAGATGGTCCGGGACCGGCTGGCGGATTCGCCCTTTGCGGCCGAGCCACAAGCGCGGGTTGTCCTGACCGGCGGCGCGGCACAGCTCACCGGCGCGCCGGAATTGGCGCGCCAGATTCTCAACCGCGAGGTTCGGGTCGGCCGGCCGCTCGGCTTCGGCCGGCTACCCGCCCAAGCCAAGGGTGCGTCGTTCGCGGTGCCCACCGGGCTGCTGGTGTATCCGCAATTCGCCCACCTCGAACATGTCGAGACCAATCACCCGCGCCAGCTCAAGACCGGCACGCACGGGGGCTATTTCGGCAAGGTCGGACAATGGCTCCGCGAGGGTTTCTGATGATCCGGCACGTTCTTCACATCGTTTTCTCCAACGCTGCGGTCGGTAGCCGCAGGCAACCCGGCACGCGCGCGTAATCGAGAGGCAAACATGACCATCAATCTCAACATTCCCGACATTCGCGAGCTGAAACCGCGGATCACCGTGTTTGGCGTCGGCGGTGCCGGCGGCAACGCCGTCAACAACATGATCACCGCGGGGCTGGTGGGGGTCGACTTCGTGGTCGCCAATACCGATGCCCAGGCGCTGACGATGTCCAAGGCCGAACGCATCATCCAGATGGGCACGCAAGTGACCCAGGGACTCGGCGCCGGTTCGCAGCCCGATGTCGGCGCCGCTGCGGCGCAGGAGGTCATCGACGAGATCCGCGATCACCTGTCCGGCGCCAACATGGTGTTCGTGACGGCGGGCATGGGCGGCGGCACCGGCACCGGCGCCGCGCCGGTGATCGCCAAGACCGCGCGCGAGATGGGGATCCTGACCGTCGGCGTCGTCACCAAGCCCTTCCACTTCGAAGGCCAGCGCCGGATGCGCACCGCCGAAGCCGGAATCGCCGAATTGCACAAGGTGGTCGACACCCTTCTGATCATTCCGAACCAGAATCTGTTCCGGGTCGCCAACGAGAAGACCACCTTCGCCGACGCCTTCGCGATGGCGGACCAGGTGCTCTATTCCGGCGTCGCCTGCATCACCGACCTGATGGTGAAGGAAGGCCTGATCAATCTCGACTTCGCCGACGTTCGCGCCGTGATGCGCGAGATGGGCAAGGCGATGATGGGCACCGGGGAATCTTCCGGCGAAAAGCGCGCGCTGACCGCCGCCGAGGCGGCGATCGCCAATCCGCTGATCGACGACTCGTCGATGAAGGGCGCCCGCGGGCTCCTGATCTCGATCACCGGCGGCAAGGATCTCACGCTGTTCGAGGTGGACGAGGCGGCGACCCGCATCCGCGAGGAGGTCGACCAGGACGCCAATATCATCGTTGGCGCAACCTTCGACGAAACGCTCGACGGCATCATCCGGGTCTCGGTGGTCGCCACCGGCATCGACCAGACCGCCACCGCGCGTCTCGCCGCCGCGCCGTCGGCGACTGCTGCGGCCGTCGCTTCGGGCGCCCCCGACACCCGGCTTGCCGATCTCACGGCTCGGCTCAAGGCCGACAACGAGCGCATTGCCGCGCGCCTGAACAAGCCGGACGCGGCGCGCCCGGCCGCTGCTGCCGCGTCAGCGCCGCGGCCTGCGGCCGACTCGATCGATCGCGCGGCGCTGGCTGCGATTGCCGCCGCCGTGGCTCCGACCGAGGCCCCGGCGCCCGCGCCGACCCAGCCGGCCGCGTATGGCGATGTCACGATCCGCCCGATTCCGCCCAAGCCGTCGATGTTTGTCGAGCAGGGCAAGTCCGCCGAAGCGGACTATGAGCCGGCGCTGCCCGCGACCTTCATTCCACCGGCCGCGGAACGCGCGCCGCTGCGGGCGCCGCGGATGCCGAAATTCGAGGAATTGCCGATGCCGGCGCAAAACCAGATCCGGCAGGCCGGCGGCGAAACCGCGGAAGAACATCCGCACAAGACGCGGATGTCGCTGCTGCAGCGCTTGGCCAATGTGGGCCTCGGCCGCCGCGATGAAGACACCGAGCCGCCGGTCGCGGCGCGTGCCACCAATCCCGGGATGCCGCCGATGCCCGATCGCAAGCCGCTGCGGCCGACGCCGTCTGCCATGGCGCCGGAGCCGGTCTCTGAATACGCCCGTCGTCCTGCGCCGCAGGGGCTCGACGCGCACGGTCGCCCGGCGCCGGTGCCCCAGAGCCAGGGGGACGATCACCTCGACATCCCGGCCTTCCTGCGCCGGCAGTCGAATTGACCGGTTGTAACAATCGGTGGGTCTGACAATGTCCCGGCCGGGTGACTGGCCGGGACATTCATTTTGGCGGATGAATTTTCAACTATTTGAATCTATTATATAAAAATTGATAGAGGGCCTCTTTGCGCGACGCCGAATTTGGTTAACGGGCGGCGCAAATGCGGCAGAGTTGGGGTAACAATCGGTAAAAAAGCGTGACTGGCACGACTCCGGGCAAGGAGTATGGTGAACGCAATTCGACGGGCGGGTGTGTCCAGTCGTGTTGCTCCGGGCGCGTTTCTCGAGATGGTCGAGACTGTAGCGTGGGAATGTCCCGGGGAGTTACGTGGGGATCGTCTTGAACAGATCGCCGGATACGGCGGGGGAGTCTGGTTCGGGACGGCGGTAATCGGTGGGTAGTCGGGAATGAAATCAGGCCGGCAGACGACGCTTCGTTCGCACGTCACCGTGACTGGCGTGGGCGTCCATTCGGGCTCGATATCCAATCTTTCAATGGGACCTGCGGACGTCGACGCGGGTTTTATTTTTGTCAGGACCAGCGGTGCGGAAGGACGCGAAGTTCGCGCCCACGCCGGCGCCGTGGTGGCGACGGAATTCGCGACCGTGCTGGGCGACCGCGACGGCGCATTGATCTCGACGGCGGAGCACGTGCTCGCGGCCTTGCGTGGCATGGGCGTCGACAATGCCACCGTCGAACTGGACGGTCCCGAAGTACCGATCATGGACGGCAGCGCCGCGCCCTTCGTGGCCGCGATCGATCGCGCCGGGATCGTGCCGCAATCGGCGCCGCGCCGCTTCATCGAAATCCTGAAGCCGGTTCAGGCCTCCGTGGGCGAGGCGTTCGGCGAGCTGCGCCCCTATGCCGCGGGCTTCCGCGTCGAGGTCGAGATCAGCTTCGACAATCCGTTGATTGGTCGGCAACGCTGCGGGCTCGACGTGAACCCCGAGATGTTTCGTCGCGACGTCGCGCGCGCCCGGACCTTCGGCTGCATGAGCGATGTGGAGCGGCTGTGGAAGTCGGGCTACGCGCGCGGCGCATCATTGGACAACTCGGTGGTGTTCGATGACGATCGCGTGCTCAATCCGGAAGGGTTGCGCTATTCCGACGAGTGCGTCCGCCACAAGGTTCTCGACGCCATCGGCGATCTGGCTTTGGCCGGGCTGCCGCTGCGTGGCCTGTACCGTTCGGTGCGCGGCGGCCACAAGCTCAACCACGCGGTTCTGACCGCCTTGATGGCCGATCGGAGCGCCTGGCGGGTGGTGGAGGCCGAATCCGCGACGCTACGTCGTCCCGCCCGCGGTCATGCCGAGGTCGTCGGGGGCATGCTGGGTGGCATGATGCCGGTCTACGGTCCGGACGTGTCCTGACCGCAGCCCTGAGCTCGCCACGTCGGCGCTTCGGAATTCGCAAATTTGACTTGGCCCTGAGCCTCGCTGGTCATTATGGCCGCGGGTCGGGGCTGCTTCGCCTTAATCCGGGCGGAATGTCTGCCTAACCGGTTGGTTCAGGCGGGGTTTTCAGGTACATACGCCCGCGACCGCGGCACCGCACGGGCCGCTTGCCGGGCACAGCGCCCGGCAATGCGATGATGCGAAGCGGGGGGCAGCCGCGGCTCTGGTCGCTGGCGCCGGACTTTCGCATCGTGGGCTTGGGATTTGATGGGGTTGGCAGTCGCATGACAGTCGCACAACGAAACGTTCCGATTTCCCGGGGCGGCCTGTTTGCCGCGCGGTTCGGACGCTGCCTGGGCCTGGCTGCAAGCCTGCTGTTTGTCGTGACCACGCTCGGCGGCTGCAGCGGCGACGAATCGCTCTGGGACAAATTCACCCAGAAGCAGGAGGTCTCCGTCGACGAGCCCGCCGACAAGCTTTACAATGAGGGATTGTACCTTCTGAACGAGAAGAAGGACCCCAAGGCGGCCTACAAGAAGTTCGAGGAAGTCGATCGCCAGCACCCGTATTCGACCTGGGCGCGGAAGGCGCTGCTGATGTCGGCCTTCGCAGCCTATCAGGCCAACGACTACGACAATGCGATCGGTTCGGCGACCCGCTATGTCACCTTGCATCCGGGGTCGCCGGACGCCGCCTATGCCCAGTACCTGATCGCCGCGTCGCACTACGACCAGATCCCCGATGTCAGCCGCGAGCAGTCGCGGACTGAAAAGGCATTGTCCGCGCTGGAAGAGGTGGTCCGCAAGTATCCCGATTCGGAATACGCCACCGCCGCCAAGCGCAAGGTCGAGGCGGCGCGCGACCAGCTCGCCGGCAAGGAAATGGCGGTCGGCCGCTACTACATGGGACGACGCGACTACACGGCGGCGATCAACCGCTTCAAGCTGGTCGTGACCCAGTACCAGACCACCCGGCATGTCGAGGAGGCGCTGGCGCGCCTGACCGAGGCCTATATGACGATCGGCGTGGTCGGCGAGGCCCAGACCGCGGCGGCCGTGCTTGGCCACAACTTTCCTGACAGCCCGTGGTACAAAGACGCCTACAATCTAGTAAAGTCCGGCGGTCTCGAGCCCGTCGAGAACAAAGAGTCCTACATCAGCAAGGCCTTCAAGAAACTCGGTCTGGGATAGGAATTTCAATCACATGCTGGCGCGCCTTTCGATCCGTGACATCGTCCTGATCGAGCGGCTCGACATCGATTTCGCGCGGGGTCTCGCGGTTCTGACCGGCGAAACCGGCGCGGGCAAATCGATCCTTCTCGACGCATTTGCGCTGGCGCTCGGCGGACGTGGCGATGCCGGGCTGGTCCGGCACGGCGCGGAGCAGGGGCAGGTCACGGCGGTCTTCGACGTTCCGAAGAACCATCCGGCGGCGACAATCCTCAGCGACAACGGGCTCGAGGACACCGGCGAGATGATCCTGCGGCGGGTCCAGTTCGCCGACGGGCGCACCCGCGCCTATCTCAACGATCAGGCGATCAGCGTCCAGACCCTGAAGGCGGTCGGCAGCGCGCTCGTGGAAATTCATGGCCAGCACGATGAACGCGCGCTGGTGGATGCCGCGACCCATCGCCGGCTGCTCGATGCGTTTGCCGGTCTCGACAAGGACGTGGTCGCGATCGAAGCGCTGTGGGCGGCGCGCCGGGCCGCGCGGACCGCGCTCGACGAGCATCGCGACGGCATGGCGCGGGCAGCGCGCGAGGCGGACTATCTGCGTCACGCATCCCAGGAACTGGCGAAGCTGCGCCCCCAGGCCGGAGAGGAAACCGCTCTGGCGGATCGCCGGTCCGTCATGATGCACAGCGAGAAGATCGCCGAGGACCTGCGCGAGGCGCGCGAGGCGGTCAGCGGCGGCCATTCGCCCGTGGCCGCGCTCGCCGCGGCGGTGCGCCGGCTCGAGCGGCGGGCCGTGAACGCGCCGAAGCTGGTCGAGCCCGCAGTGCGTGCGATCGATGCCGCCATCAACGCGCTGGAGGAGGCCGACCAGCACCTCAACGCCGCGCTGATGGCCGCGGACTTCGACCCCGCGGAGCTGGAACGGATCGAGGAGCGCCTGTTCGCGCTACGCGCGGCGGCGCGAAAATACGCCACCCCGGTCGACGATCTGGCGGCGCTGGCGAAGCGCTACGATGCCGATGTCGCCCTGATCGACGCGGGCGCCGATCAGCTCAAGGTGCTGGAACAGGCGGCGGCCGCGGCCGCCGCCGCCTATGCCGCGGCGGCCAGGAAACTGTCGGCGGCGCGCGCCAAGGCGTCCGAGAAGCTCAACAAGGCGGTCAACGCCGAGCTCGCGCCGCTCAAGCTCGAGCGGGCGAAATTCCTCGTCCAGATCGAAAGCGACGAAGCCACCTCCGGTCCGCAAGGCATCGACCGGGTCGAGTTCTGGGTGCAGACCAACCCCGGCACGCGGCCCGGGCCACTGATGAAGGTCGCGTCCGGCGGCGAGCTGTCCCGTTTCCTGCTGGCACTGAAGGTGGTGCTGTCTGATCGCGGCTCGGCGCCGACGCTGGTGTTCGACGAGATCGATACCGGCGTCGGAGGCGCGGTGGCCGACGCCATCGGCGCGCGGCTCGCCCGGCTCGCCGGCAAGGTCCAGGTCATGGCGGTGACCCACGCGCCGCAGGTGGCCGCGCGCGCCAACCAGCATCTGCTCATCACTAAGGACGCGCTCGACAAGGGCAGGCGGGTCACGACCCGGGTTGCGGCGCTGGCCAACGATCACCGCCGCGAGGAGATCGCGCGCATGCTGGCCGGCGCGGAGATCACCGCGGAGGCCCGCGCCGCGGCCGAGCGGCTGCTAAAAGCGGCGACGGCTTAGGGGCTGTGGTGACTAGGATCGCTAAATTTGCGGTTTCGATCGAGATTCCGGGTCTGGCCCTTCGGGCCATCCCGGAATGACCGTACAGACTATGGATTCGTCATTCCGGGGCACGCCCAACGGGTCCGCGCAAAGCGCGGCCCGATGGGCGTGAACCCGGAATCTCGGTCCAAGCCCCACACGACGTTTGTTGCTGTTGCTATCCGACGATATGGTCATAAAGGTCATCCCAGGCCCGGTTCTCCTTCTCGATCAGGGCAATCTTCCAGGCCCGCCGCCACTTCTTGAGCTCCTTCTCGCGGGATATGGCAGCGATCGGATCATCGTGGATCTCGAACCACACAAGGCGACGGATGTTGTAGCGGGACGTAAATCCGGCAATTTCCTTGCTCATGTGTTGGTGAACGCGACGAACCAGATCGCTCGTCACTCCGGTGTAGAGAGCGCCCTCTTTTCTACTCGCGAGAATATAGACATAGTATGCCATCGAGCTTGCAACATGATTGGAAGCGGGCATCCGTATCTGGCTTGGCAGCGATACGCAATTCTCCATTCTCCATAAGATCATGGCCGCGAAAATCACAAAACCCAGAACCAGCAAACTGATCGCCGTCGAGGACCTGACGCGGGCGCAGGCCAGGATCGAATGGAAACGGCTTGCGCTGGAGCTCGAGGAGCACGACCGGCTCTACTACCAGGAAGACGCGCCGAAGGTTTCGGATGCGGAATATGACGCTCTGCGCCGGCGTTTCAACGCCATCGAGAAGCGCTTTCCAGAGTTCGTCTCGGCGCAATCGCCGTCGCAGAAGATCGGTGCCGCGCCGTCGGGGCGGTTCAGGAAGGTGCGCCATGCGGTGCCGATGCTCTCGCTCGACAACGCCTTTGCGGAAGACGACGTCCGCGACTTCGTCGGCCGCATCACGCGCTTCCTCAAGCTCGCCGACGACGGGATCGAGTTTTCCGCCGAACCCAAGATCGACGGTCTCTCGATGTCGCTGCGCTACGAGGGCGGCGAGCTGGTGACGGCGGCCACGCGCGGCGACGGCGCCGAAGGCGAGGACGTCACCACAAATATTCGCACGCTGGATGATGTTCCGCAGAAGCTGAAGGGGCGTCACGTGCCCGACATCTGCGAGGTGCGCGGCGAGGTCTACATGACCAAGAAGGCCTTTCTGGCCCTCAACGAACGCCAGATGGCGGCGGGAGACACCATCTTCGCCAACCCGCGCAATTCGGCCGCTGGCTCCTTGCGGCAGAAGGATCCGTCGATCACCGCTTCGCGGCCGCTCGGCTTCTTCGCCTATGCCTGGGGCGAGATGAGCGCAATGCCGGAGGCGACGCAGAGCGGCATGATCGGCTGGTTCGAGCGCTGCGGCTTCAAGACCAATCCGCTGACAAAACTCTGTCACTCGGTCGACGCGCTGCTCGCCTTCCATCGCAAGATCGAGGAGCAGCGCGCCGAGCTCGACTACGACATCGACGGCGTGGTCTACAAGGTCGACCGCATCGACTGGCAGGAGCGGCTCGGTTTCGTCTCGCGTACGCCGCGCTGGGCGATCGCGCACAAATTCCCCGCCGAGCGCGCCACCACCGTGCTCCGCGACATCGAGATCCAGATCGGGCGAACCGGCTCGTTCACGCCGGTCGGCAAGCTTGAGCCGGTCGGGGTCGGCGGCGTCATCGTGCAGAACGTTACGCTGCACAATGAGGACTACATCAAGGGCGTCGGCAACAAGGGGGAGGTGTTGCGCGACGGGCGCGACATCCGGATCGGCGACACCGTCGTGATCCAGCGCGCCGGCGACGTTATCCCTCAAGTGGTCGACGTCATCATCGACAAGCGGCCGAAGGGCGCGAAGGAGTTTCATTTCCCGAAGAAGTGCCCATGTCCGCTGCACACCGACGTCGTGCGCGAGGAGACCGCAACGGGCGAGGAGGGGTCGCGCGCGCGCTGCAGCGGCGAGTTCGCCTGCCCCTATCAGAAGGTCCAGCATCTTCTCTTGTTCGTGTCACGCCGCGCCTTCGACATCGACGGTCTCGGCGAGAAGCAGGTCGAGTATTTCTTCGAGCAGGGTTGGGTAAGGGAACCTGCGGATATCTTCACGCTGCAGCAGCGCAACGCCAAGCTCAAGCTCGAGGAGATCGAGGGCTACGGCGAGACCTCGGTGCACAACCTCTTCAACGCAATCGAGGCGCGGCGCCGGATTGCGCTGGAGCGCTTCATCTACGCGCTCGGGATGCGCCACGTCGGGGAGACGACGGCGCTGGCGCTGGCGCGCGGTTATGGCTCCTGGGAGGCCTTCCATGACGCCTGCCAGAAGGTCGCCAAGGGCGACGAGGAGGCGATCGCAGAGATGGATGCGCTGGACCAGATCGGCGGCACCGTGATCCAGAGCATCGCTGCCTATTTCGGCGAGAGCCACAATCGCGGCATCGTCGAGCGACTGATCCGCGAGGTCACCATCCTCGACGCCGAGAAGCCGAAGAGCAGTTCGCCGGTCGCGGGCAAGACGGTCGTGTTCACCGGCTCGCTGACGCAGTTTACCCGCGACGAGGCCAAGGCCGCCGCGGAACGACTGGGCGCCAAGGTCGCGGGCTCGGTCTCCAAGAAAACAGACTATGTTGTCGCCGGCGAAAAAGCCGGTTCGAAGCTCGACGAGGCCCGGAAGCACGGCGTCAGCGTGCTCACCGAGGACGAATGGCTCGATTTGATCCGCGACCGCTAACCTAAGGCACCGGCGCCCTGTGGCTGCGCCAGCACGCACCGGGCGAGATGACCGGGCGCGACCTCGACCACCGGCGGCAGTTGCGCCAGGCATTTCGCCTCGGCGAAGCGGCAGCGCGGCGCGAACGAGCAATTGACCGGCGCGGTATCGAGCGACGGCGGGGTGCTGGGAATGGTGTCGAGCCGCGCACCCCGTATGGCGCCGTGAACCGTCGAGGTCAGCAGGCCGCGCGGATAGGGGTGGACCGGCGCGCGCACGATGTCGCCGCACCCGCCGGTCTCCACGATCTGGCCGGCATACATCACCGCGATACGGTCGCAGATTTCGATCGCCACCCCGATGTCGTGGGTCACGAAGATCACCGACATGCCGAATTCGCGCTGCAACTCGCGCAGCAGCAGCAGGATCTGGATCTGCACGGTCGCATCCAGCGCCGTGGTCGGCTCGTCGGCCAGCAGCACCTGTGGTTTGCAGGCGAGCGCCAGCGCGATCATCGCACGCTGGCGCATGCCGCCCGACATCTCGTGCGGATAGGATCGCAGCCTGCGCCTGGCGGAGGGAATGCGAACCACGTCGAGCATTGCCAGCGCCCGCGCCAGCGCGTCCCTGTGGCTCAAGCCTTCGTGCCGCATCACCGTTTCGGCGATCTGGTCGCCGATGGTGTAGACCGGGTCGAGCGCAAGCCCAGGCTCCTGAAAGATCATTGCCGCGGTACGGCCGCGGAACGCCGACAGCGCTTCATCGTCGAGCGCGAGAACATCCTGGCCCGCGACCCGGACGGTGCCGCCGATCTTGGTGCGCGATTTCGGCAACAGCCGCATCAGCGTCCGCAGCGTGACGCTCTTGCCGGAGCCGGACTCGCCGAGCAGGCCGAGCACCTCGCCCTGGCACAGTGACAGGCTGAGGTCGTTGACCGCGTGCACGGTCCGCTCGCCGGAAAAGCGCACGGTCAGGTTTCGGACCTCGACCAGTTCCGGGGCGGCGGCGTCTGTCATGACAGGGGCGGCTGTCGGGTGTGAAAATCGGTGGCGCGCTGGAAGGCGGCGCCGATCTTCAGGACCGTCGCCTCGTCGAAGGGCCGCCCGATCAATTGCATGCCGATCGGCAATCCCGCGGCGCTTTGGCCCGCCGGAACGGCGAGCGAGGGCAGGCCGAGATAGTTGATCGGGCGCGTGAAGCGCGTCAGGTTCTGGATCACGGCTTCCGCGCCGGGCCGGTTGCCGACGTCGCTTGCCTCGATCGTAGGCGCAGGCACGGGGGCGACCGGCGCCAGCACGGCGTCGGTGCCGCTGACGGCGGCCAGGTGCGCCGCCAGCGCGGGTCCGCGCCAGCGCAGCGCCTCCAGATAGGTCAGCGCCGGCACGGCAAGCGCATTCTGCAGCCGCATCAGCACCTGCGGTCCGTAGTCCTGCTGCCGCTCGATCATCCATCGCATGTGAAACGCGGCGGCTTCGACGGCGAGCACGATCTGGCACGCGGCCGTGAGCTGTCGCTGGTCGGGCAGCTCGACCCGGACGATGTGGGCGCCCTCGCGGCGCAGGGTCGCGAGCGTTTCGTCGAGCACGCGCGCCACGTCGGGATCGAGATCGTCGACATAGAACGCGGCCGGCACGCCGATGGTGGCGCCCTTGATCGGGCCGCGGAGTGCTGCGACATAGTCCGGCACGGCCGCATCGCGCGCCGTCGGATCGGCCGGATCGCCGCCCGCCATCAGCGCCGTGAGCAGGGCACAGTCTTCGGCGCTACGCGCCAGCGGCCCGACGGTGTCGAGCGATTGCGACAGCGGCATCGCGCCGGCGCGGCTGATCAGGCCGACGGTGGTCTTCAATCCGGTCACCCCGCAGAAATGCGCCGGCATCCGGATTGATCCCCCGGTGTCGGATCCCAGCGCCGCGAAGCTCAGCCGCGCGGCGACGGCAGCGCCGGAGCCAGACGATGAGCCGCCGGTGATGTGGTCGGGATTCCAGGGATTGTGCACCGGTCCATAATGGGCGTTGTGCCCGGTCGGCCCATAGGCAAATTCCGCCATCTGCAGCGTGCCGAGCCGGATCGCTCCCGCGTTCTTCAGGCGCTGCAGCGCCGTCGAAGTCGTGTTGGCCACCCAGTCGCGACGGATCACCGAGCCGCAGGTCGAAACCTTGCCGGCCTCGTAGAACATGTCCTTGTGCGCGAGCGGGACGCCGTGCAGCGGGCCACGGCCGTGGCCCGACGCGAGCGCCGCGTCGGCGGCATCGGCCGCGGCGAGCGCGGCGTCGGGCTCGATCGCCATGAATGCGTTCAGGCGCGGTTGCAGGCGCGCGATGCGGTCGAGGCAGGACTGCGTCGCCTCGCGTGACGAGAGTTTGCTGTCGGCGATCGCCGCCGCGACCTCGGTCAATGACAACAGGGCAGGCTCGGTCGCGCTCATGTGGTCGAGCCGTTCTGGACGACGACGAAATGCGCGGGCTCGAGATCGAACGGCAACGTGCCGGCGACGGGGTCGAATCCCCGCAGCCCTGGCCCGATCGACGCGGCGATCCGCGCCGCCTCGTCCGGCCCGACGGCAATGCCGGCAACCTTCGCCATCGTCGTCACCTGTTCGGCGCTGGGGCCGGTGTGGTCGGGCATCCTTCTCTCCTTTTTATTCCTGCCGCGGAACGGCGTCAGTCAAACGGCGCGGCTGTGGCCTGATCCGGACACGGCCATGTGGCATGCGACCTGGTGGCCGCCGGTTTCGATTGCTGCAAGCCTTGGGGTAACGGTGGAACAGACCGCTTCGGCGAACGGGCAGCGCGTGTGGAAGCGGCAGGCCTTCGGCGGATCGATCGGGTTCGGCGGATCGCCGCTGATCGGCGCGCTCTGCGTCCGCCGGTCCGGATCCGAGGTCGGCATCGCCGCCAGCAACGCCCTGGTGTAGGGGTGGGCCGGCCTGTCCCAGAGCTCGTCGACCGGTCCGAGCTCCACCACCTCGCCGAGATACATCACGACGACCCGGTCGGAAATATAGCGCACGACATTGAGGTCGTGGCTAATGAAGATGTAGGTCAATCCGAACTCGCGCTTGAGATCGACCAGCAGGTTGAGCACCTGCGCCTCCACCGACTTGTCGAGCGCGGAGACCGCCTCGTCGAGAATCACCAGGCGCGGCGACATTGCGAGTGCGCGGGCGATGTTGACCCGTTGCCGCTGGCCGCCGGATATTTCGTGCGGATAGCGGTCGGCGAAGGTTTCCGGACGCAGGCCCACCTTGCCGAGCAGGTCGTGTGCCAGCCGCCGCGCCTGCGGCCGCGCCATGCCGTGGACCCTGGGGCCGAACGCGATCGAATCCTCCAGCGTCAGCCGCGGATTGAGCGAGGCATAGCTGTCCTGGAACACCATCTGCATGCCGCGTCGCAGTTCCTGCAGCGACAGCTCGCCGCCGACCGCCATGCCGTCGAACAGGATATCGCCGCGGTCGCGCTTCATCAGATGCATCAGCAGCCGCGCCGTGGTCGACTTGCCGCAGCCGGACTCGCCGACGATGCCGACGGTTTCGCCCTTGCCGACGCTGAACGAGACGTCGTCGACGGCGCGAACGGTCTTGCGTTCGCCGAACGGATTGCCGCGAACCGGAAAATGCTTGGTCAGGCCCTGCACGGAAAGCAGCGGCTGGGCCGCGCCGCCGCGGTCCTCGATGGGGGCGAGCAATTCTGCAGCGGGCAAGTCCCGGCCGGCGTTCATGGCATTCAGTTCCTGATGTCCATGGCGCCGCGGATGCCGTCGCTCAGGAGGTTGAAACAGATCGAGACCGCGAAGATCAGCGCGCCCGGCAGGGCCGCGACCAGGGGATTGGCATAGATCGCGGTGCGCAGGGTGTTGAGCATCAGCCCCCACTCCGGTTCGGGCGGTCTGGTGCCGAGGCCGAGAAACGACAGTCCCGACGCCAGGATCATGGAAACCGAGATCAGGCCGGTCGCATAGACGAAGATCGGGCCGAGCACGTTGCCGAGCATGTGCACCCGCATGATCGTCAGCGGTCCGGCGCCCGACGCGCGCGCCGCCTCGACGTAGTCAAGGTTGCGCACGCCGGTGGTGACGCTTTCCGCCACCCGCGTGATCTGCGGAATGAAGACGATGGTCAGCGACACGATCGAGTTGACAATGCCCGCGCCGAGCGCGCCCGAAATGGCGATCGCCAGCAGCACCGACGGAAAGGCGTAGAACACGTCGACGGTGCGCATGATCGCGGTGTTGACCCAGCCGCCGACATAGCCCGCGACCAGTCCGAGCGAGGTGCCGGCGATGAAGGCAAGAAACACCGGCAGGATGCCGGTCAGCAGCGACAGCCGGCCGCCGTAGATCAGGCGCGCCAGCATGTCGCGGCCGAGTTCGTCGGTGCCGAGCGGGAAATGCGGCGTGCCGACCACGCGCAGGCGCCGGATCATCGAACCATGATAGGGGTCGGCGAGGCCGAGCCACGGGGCCAGAACCGCCGACAGCAGGATGGCGAGCAGCACCAGCGCGCAGACCATGCTGACCGGGTCGCGCAACAGCCGCCGCCCGACCGTCGACCAGTAGCCTTTCGCCTTGTCGATGACGGGGAGTTGCAGGGTGTCGCTGATCGCGCTCATCGAGGCCTCGTGCTGTCAGCTTCGCTTGATACGCGGGTCGATCGAGGCCTGCGCGATGTCGACCACCAGATTGAGAAACACGAAGAACAGCGCCAGCACCAGGATGGTGCCCTGCAGCAGCGGCAGGTCGCGCTGGAAGATCGCCGAGTTCAGCAGCAGACCGGTGCCGGGCCAGGAAAATACCGTCTCGATCAGGATCGAGCCGCCCAGCATGTAGCCGAGCTGAAGCCCCATCACCGCCATGGCGGTGGGGGCTGCATTCCTGATCACGTGGCGGAACACCCCGGTCTCGCGCAGCCCCTTGGCGCGCAGCGCCTCGACGAAATCCTGCGACAGGATATCGCCGGTCAACGCGCGCACGGTGCGGGTCACGATCCCCATCGGGATCGCCGCGGTGGTCAGCGCGGGAAGCACCAGATAGCGCAGGTGGTCCCAGTCCCAGCTCCACGCGCTGGATCCGCCGGGTCCGGCGCCGACCGCCGGCAGCCAGTTGAGCTCGACCGAAAAGATGATGACCAGCACGATGCCGAGCCAGTAGTGCGGCACCGAGACGCCGGCCACCGCAATCGAGGTCGCAACCTTGTCGATCCAGGTGTCGCGGAAATATCCGGCGATCAGGCCGAGCGTCAGGCCGAGCGAGAAGCCGATCACGGCGGCGGCGCACGCCAGCATGATGGTGTTGCCGACGGCGCGCATCACCTCGGACAGCACCGGGCGGCCGGTCGCGATCGAGATGCCGAGATCGCCGTGCAGCGCCTTCCACACCCAGAGCCCGAACTGCACCGGCAGCGGACGATCGAACCCGTAGGCGGTGCGGAGCTGGGCCGCGAGTTCCTCGGACGCGTCCGCGGGCAGGATCGCCACCAGCGGGTCGCCGGGCGCGATATGGACGAGCAGGAAACACACCAGCGCGACGCTGACCACGATCGGAACCACATAGACGATGCGTCGGGCGATATAGGCCAGCACTTGGTCAATCCCTGGTCACTTCAGCCTTGCTCATCCGGGCGCCGGTCGACCACCAACCTCGATCGGCTGCTAGTGTCCCGAATCCGTTCAGAAATTCGCTTTGAGAGGTCGCTGCAATGATGAAGCGAATTTCTGAACCACCACACTAGGGCTCCATCGTGATCGGGGAGAAATCGACGAACCAGCTCTTCGGCTGCACGAAATTCCTGACCTTGGCCGATATCGCGCGCGGGCCGACGTCGTGGGCGACGTAGAGAAAATCGGCGTCGTCCACCGACGCGGCGTGCAGCTCGGCGAGCGCCTTGTCGCGCGCCTCGGGCTCGAAGGTCTGGCGCGCCTTGGCGACGAGTTGGTCGAATTTCGGGTTGTTGACGTAGCCCCAGTTGTTGGAGACCGGCGGGGCCATGCTCGACTGGAAGAAACGCACCATGGCAAAGAAGGGGTCCATCGCCGCAAAGGTCACGTTGATCGCATTCGAGCCGTTGGCGGTGGGATCCTTGGCGCCGCGCCGCCAGTTGGTGAACAGCGTGTTCCACTCGATCACGTCGAGCTGCACGTCGAAATAACATTCGGCCAGCGCCTGCTGCAGATACTCGTTCATCGGCAGCGGCAGCATCTGCCCGGAGCCCGATGCCGAGGTCTGGGTCTTGACCTTGAGCTTCTTGTCGGGACCGTAGCCGGCCTCCTTCATCAGCGCCTGCGCCGCCGGCAGATCATATTTGATCTGGAATGTCGGGGTGCCGCGCCAGGGATGGCCGGGCTCGACGGTCCCGGTTGCCGGCACCATCAGGCCGCCCAGCAGGCCATCCTTCATGCCCTCGCGGTCGATGCAGAGATTGGCGGCCTTGCGGACCCGGATGTCGTTCCACGGCGACCCCTCGACCCGCGAGAACTGCCAGGGCCACACATGCGGCTGTTCGTTGGCCTGGATGACGAAGCCGCGTTGCTTGATCTGCGCGACGGCGTCGGGAGCCGGCGCCTCGATCCAGTCGACCTGACCGGACAGCAGCGCCGCGGTGCGGGCATTGGCCTCGGGGACCGGCAGCAGGACCATGCGGTCGACATGCGGCACGCGCGCCTTGTCCCAGTAGGCGTCGTTCTTGACGAGTTCGAGCCGTTCGCGCGGCACGAAGCGCGCCATCTTCCACGGCCCGGTGCCGGACGCGTCGCGCGAGAATGCATCCCATGCCGCGACCGCCTTGGCCTTGGCGTCGGCACCTTGCGCGGCATCGTACAGTTTCTGCCATTTGGCCGGACTCGCCATGAACAGATTGGTCAGGTTGATGGGCAGGAAGCTGTCCGGCTCCTTGGTGGTCAATTCGACGGTCAGGTCGTCGATTTTGCGCGCGGACGCGAGCGTGGGCATGCGCGAGGCCGTGACGCCGACCTGACTGGCGTCGTATTGCGGCGCATCGAGTTTCAGGACCTTTTCGACGTTCCACACCACCGCATCGGCGTTGAACGCCGAGCCGTCGTGGAACTTGACGCCCGGGCGCAGCTTGAACGTCCACTTCTTCTTGTCCGCGGCATCGACGTTCCATTCGGTGGCGAGCCCGGGGATCACGACGCTCGGTTTGGTCGCCGACGACAGGTCCCACATGGTCAGCCCATCATACATGGTCAGGCCAGTGAACCGGTTCCCCTCAAATCCCTGATCGGGCTGCCCCAGCGTGCGCGGAATATCCGCGGCGGTCATCGCGATCCGCAGCACCGTCTCGGCTTCCGCCCTGGAATTGACCAGCGTCGCGGCGAAAAGTGCCAGCATCGTCAGCGCGGCGCGGGTGGGTCCGAAGGTCTTGAAGCCTGTCAACATAGTTCCGGGTCCTTTGCATGGAGATGGCGAATTTCTATGCAACGCCTGTGCCATCGGCAGAATATGGCGAGAAGATTGCCGTTTATTGTCGCAGCCGCCAAGGCTTAAATGCGGTCCCGGCGTCCGCCTCGAACCGCAACGTTGAAAAGCGACCGTGTTTGGATTGCAATCGCGCCGCCCGTTACCGGAAGCACGCTGGCCGATGAATGATATTGCAACCAAGCCGCGCACCAGGACGAAGGCCAGGGTCGAGCGCCCCCGGCTCTACAAGGTCATCCTGCTGAACGACGATTTCACGCCGCGCGAATTCGTCGTGGTGGTTCTGAAGGCTGAGTTCCGGATGACCGAGGAGCAGGCGCATCGGGTCATGATCACCGCGCATCGCCGCGGTGCCTGTGTGGTGGCGGTGTTTGCCCGCGACATTGCCGAGACCAAGGCGACGCGCGCCACCGACATGGCGCGGGCCAAAGGCTATCCGCTGATGTTCACCACCGAGCCGGAAGAGTAACGGCACCTCAGGCGTCGTGTGCCGCCCGTGGTTTGACCGATCAGATCTGCATCCGCCCGCGCTACACCAATGCCGCGCGAACCGCCGCGTCGATGGCGGCAAGCCCGTGGGCGAGATTGCCCGTGACGTGCAGCCGCAGCGCCCGCCGCCCGCGTTCGGTCAGGACGTCGAAATCGCCGCGCGCCTGGGCCGCGATGATGGTTCCGAACGTCGCCTCTTGTCCGGGCACTGCGATGTCTTCTTTGTCGCCGGCGGTGATCTGGAGGAATACGCCGCTGTCGGGACCGCCCTTGTAGGCCTGTCCGGTGGAGTGCAGGAAGCGCGGTCCGAACCCGACGCAGGTCGCCACCCGCCTGCCGTCGCGGATCGCCACGCGCATGCCGTGCAGCGCCGCGATATGCTGCGGGCTGCGATCGAGATAGGCAAGCAGCGCCACGTAGTCGCCGGCTTTGATGCGGCCGAGATGCGCCTTGATCCAGGAGTTGAGGTCGCTCCCCGCGCCGGCGCCGCGCAGCGCCTCGGCGTTGCGGGCGTCGGTGAAGATCGCGATGCCGCCGTCGGTCGCGGCGGGAGTATCCGCCGGCAGCGCTCCGGCCTTCTCGAATTCAGCCGTCAGTGCGCGGGTCTTGACCTTGGCGGCCTCGACGTCGGGCTGGTCGAACGGATTGATCCCCATCACCGCGCCGGCCACCGCGGTCGCGATCTCGAAGCGGAAGAACTCCTGGCCGAGGTTGATGCGTTTTTCGAGCGCGATGCGGATCACGGGATGGCGCGCCTGTGCAAGCGCCGAAAGTGCGGCGTCGCGGTCCGGGTCGACAGTGCCGATGAGGTCGAGATCGATGAAAACACGGTCATTTCCATATACAGCAAGGTCGCCGCCATAATAGGCCTTGAAGTCGCAGAGGCCTTCGCCCTCCAGCGGGATCAGCGCCTTGCCGTGCTTGCCGGTCGATTCGGCGACGAGCTGTTCGACCCAGGCGCCGAAGTCGGCGATCGGTTTCGCGGCGGTGAGCGTGATCTTGTCGCGGCCGCTTTTCCAGGCTGCTGCGAGCGCGAGCCCCAGCCGTACGCCCGGGTTCTGCTCGGGCGGCACGTCCGGGCCGCAGGCGCGCACCATCGCCGCCGTGGCATCGAGGAACGTGCCGAGATCGAGCCCGGCGATGGCCGCCGGCACCAGCCCGAACGGCGACAGCACCGAATAGCGGCCGCCGATGGTGGGCTCGCCATGGACGATGTGGGCGAAGCCGCGGGATCGCGCGACCTTCTCCAGCGACGAGCCGGGGTCGGTCACGGCGATGAAGTGCTTCCCCGGATTGCCGCCGAGCGCGTCTGCCGCGCGGGCGAAGAAATACTCCATCAGCGCGTTCGGTTCGGTGGTGCCGCCGGACTTGCTGGCGACGATGAACAGCGTCGACTTCAGCGCCACGGATTGCTCGAGCCGGCGGATCTGCGCGGGCGAGGTCGAATCGAGAATGTGGAGCCTGGGAAATCCGGCGACGGGATCGAACGTCGATGCCAGCACTTCCGGCCCGAGGCTCGACCCGCCCATGCCGAGCACCACCGCGTCGGTGAAGCGTTCCGACTTCGCCCATGCCGCCAGCGCCTGATAGCGCGGCAGCGCCGCCTGTTCGCGTTCGATGGCATCGAGCCAGCCGAGCCACTTAGCCTCGTCCTGATTGCTCCAGACCTTTGCGTCGCGCGCCCACAGCGCCCGCGTGATGCCGGCCGCGCGCCAGTCGTTGCAGAGCGCCTGAAACGCGCGATCGAGCTCGGGCGCAAGCGCCATCATCTGGCTGTCCAACCGCGTGCCGAGCATGGTGGCGCGTTTCCGGGCCACGGCGCCGAGCAGCTTGTCGAACGATTCGGCGAACAGCGCCAGGCCTTCGTCCACGAGCTTGTCGGTCACCGCGTCGAGCGCGACGCCGGCCTGCGCCAGTTGCCTGAGCTGGCGTTCGGCGTCCGCGACGTTCGCTTCCAGGCTGTCGCGGATCTCGCCGTGGTCGCGGAACGCGTCGAGGGTGGCGGGCGGCACCGTGTTGACGGTGTCGCGCCCGATCAATTCCTCGATGTAGAGGACGTCGCGATATGCCTTGTTCTTGGTTCCGGTCGAGGCCCACAACAGCCGCTGCACACGGGCGCCGCGCGCGGCCAGCTTCTGCCAGCGTTCGCTTGCGCTGACCGTCTTGTAGTGCTGATAGGCGAGCTTGGCGTTGGCGATGGCGATCTTGCCCTTCAGCGGCTCGAGTGCGGCCTGCTTGGCAGCATCTCCGGCGATCGCGTCGTCGATCATCTTGTCGACGGCGGTGTCGATGCGGCTGACGAAGAAGCTCGCGACGCTGGCGATCCGCGCCGCGTTGCCGCCCCCGGCGACCCAGCGCTCCAGCCCGTTCAGATAGGCGTCCAGCACCTCCGCGTAGCGCGCTTGCGAGAACAGCAGCGTGATGTTGACATTGATGCCCTGGGAAATCAGCCGTTCGATTGCGGGCAATCCCTCGGTCGTCCCCGGCACCTTGATCATCAGGTTGTCCCGGCCGACGTCACGCCACAGCCGCTCGGCTTCGGCGATGGTGCCGGCCGTGTCGCGCGCGAGATAGGGCGATACCTCGAGGCTGACATAGCCGTCGCGGCCTTCGAGGCGGTCGTAGACCGGACGCAGCACGTCCGCGGCGCGCTGGATGTCCTCGACCGCCACCGCCTCGTAGAGTTCGGAGACCGGCCGGTCGCGTTGCTTCAACAGCGCGGCGAAGGTGGCGTCATATTCGTCGCTGCCGCCAATGGCCTTCTCGAAGATCGACGGGTTCGAGGTGACGCCGCGTATGCCGTCGGCTTCAATCAGGGCTTTCAGTTCGCCGTCGAGAATGAAGTTGCGCGCGAGGAAATCGAGCCAGATCGCCTGGCCATGCTCCTGGAGCTTGAAAATCCGGTTCATCGTGTCTGTTCTGTTCGCTGTGAGGGGCACGGGCCGCAGGGGTTGACGTCGAGGTGAACTACGCGCCGATTACTACACTAGGACTAAAAACGAAATGTGTCCTGTCCGGCCGGGCCGCCGGGCCGATCGGCGGTTTCATGCGGCCGACACAGGCGAAGCCGAGGGAGCTTGATTTCCCTGGCTTGCGCGCGGTCACACCCGGACGCGGCTCTTCGCTGTCGCGGTCGCATCGTCCTCGGGCAAATCGCTGGTCTGCGGCAGCCCCAGACTCTGTTCGATTTTGGCCAGAGCGTGCTCGAAATGGCTCAATTCGCTCGGCGACAGGCAGGCGAGGATATCCCGTTCCCGGCTGAGCAGCCGCGGGATCAGGCCCTGATAGAAGGTCTTGCCGTCGCGCGAGAGCTGCAGGCTGTTTTCACGGCGATCTGCCGGGTTTTCGACCCGTTCGATCAGCCCGCGCGCGAGCAGGCCCGCCACCGCGCGGCTGATGGTCGATTTGTGGGTCCGGGTGCTGTCGACAATCGACTGGGCGGTGCAGGGCGCGCCGCGAAACCCCAGCGTCGCGATCACCCGCCATTCCGGGATGTCGATGCCGTACCGCTCGCGGTATTCGCTGGACAGCGCCTGGCTTATTTCCGCTGCCAGGCGGTTCATGCGGAAAGGCACGAATCTGAGCAAATCGAGCTTGGTCATAAAGACACGCTGCGGTGAGTTGACGGAACCAGCGGCATCGGCATATATAGTTGCAAGTGAGACTAATTCGCTGTTTGCCCGGGTGCAACCGGATTTCGCCAGAAAACGGGGGAAATGAATGAGTTCTGGAGCGGTGGTCCAGTTCGGCTACAGCCGTCATCCGGATCAGGATAGCCCGGCCAGTTACCCGGCGCATCATGCCGTCGTGGTGGTGGGCGCGGGGCCGGTCGGGCTGTCGCTCGCCATCGATCTCGCCCAGCGCGGCCAGCGGGTGGTGCTGCTGGACGACGCCGACCGGATCGGCGAGGGGTCGCGGGCGATCTGTTTCTCCAAGCGGTCGCTGGAATACTGGGAGCGGCTCGGCGTCGGATCGCGCATGGTCGACAAAGGGGTGGTCTGGAATATCGGGCGGATCTTTCACGGCGCCGAGCAGTTGTTCCAGTTCAACCTGTTGCCCGAGGACGGCCACAAGATGCCGGCCTTCATCAACCTTCAGCAGTACTACGCCGAGGCGTATCTGGTCGACCGCGTCGCCGAGCTCCCCGACATCAGCCTGCGCTGGCGCAACAAGGTCACCGCGCTCGACCGGCGCAACGATCAGGTCGTGCTCTCCATCGAGACTCCCGACGGCCCTTATCGGCTGGCGGCAAGCTATGTGATTGCCTGCGACGGCGCGCGCTCGAGTCTGCGGCAGATGGTCGGCGCGGATATCGACGGCCAGGTGATCGAGGACCAGGTCCTGATCGCCGACGTGAAGATGACGGCCGAGTTTCCCACCGAACGCTGGTTCTGGTTCGATCCGCCGTTTCACGCCGGCCGCTCGGCGCTGCTGCATCGGCAGCCGGACGATATCTGGCGCATCGACCTGCAGTTGAGCCCGGATGCGGACCCCGCGGTCGAACGACGCCCGGAAAACGTGCGGCCGCGCATCGCGCGCATGCTCGGCCACCACAATTTCGAGTTCGAGTGGATCTCGCTGTACAAGTTCCAGTGCCGCCGGATGAAGAATTTCATCCATGGCCGCGTGATCTTTGCCGGCGACTCCGCCCACCAGGTGTCGCCGTTCGGCGCGCGGGGCGCCAATTCCGGGCTGGAGGACGCCGAAAATCTGGCCTGGAAGCTCTCGCGTGTTCTCGACGGCAGCTCGCCGGAGCAGCTGCTGCAGAGCTACGACCTCGAGCGCAGTTTCGCCGCCGACGAGAATATCCGGGAATCGACCCGCTCGACCGATTTCATGGCGCCGTCCTCGCCCGCGGAGGCGAGGCTGCGCCGGGCCGCGCTGGCGCTCGGGCGCGACACCGATTTCGGCAAGCGCATGATCAACGGCGGCCGGTTGTCGGTGCCGAGCGTCTATCCGACGCCGCTGTCGACACCGGACCAGGACAGCTGGTCAGGCGGCGTCGGGCCCGGGACCTCGCTGGTGGACGCCCCGCTGACGACCCGCGACGGCGCCCAGACCTTCCTTTCGGACGCGTTCGTCGCCGCGCGCGGCCGCTTTGCGCTGCTGGAATTTGCCAATGGTGCTGCGTGCGAGGCGCCCGCGGATGTCGATGTGATCCGCATCGGCGCGCAGCAGGCGCTGCAGGACCGCTCCGGACTGCTCGCGGCGCGATACGACGCGACGCCCGGTGCGGCCTATCTGCTCAGGCCGGACGGCTACGTGGCCGCGCGGTTCAGGCATCCGACCCGGGCGGCGCTCGACGCGGCACTGGCGCGGGCCGTGGGGCTAGTTTCCCGGCAGACATGAGGAGCGAACGTGGCACTGTCGACCCATTCCAATTTCGCCAAGCCCGACGACGCGTTCCGGCTCGTCGTCGAGGCCCATCGTGGCCTGGCCGACGACACCAGCGCCGTTCTCGACGCCGCGCTGGTGCTGGTGCTCGCCAATCACATCGGCGACATCGATGTCTTGCGGGAGGCGATCGCGGTCGCCAAACGCGCGCTTTCCGATCGGACGGCGTCGCCCGTCGGGCCGGCCTGAAATTCAACGTCTGCAGAAAGGACACGTCTCATGAGCGCCAAGGGGTTCGCCTCGACCACCGACCTTGCTGAAAAGAAGGTCACTTTCTCCGAAATCGGCACCGACCTCTACGCGTTCACCGCCGAGGGCGACCCGAATTCCGCGGTCATCGTCGGCGACGACGGTTGCCTGGTGTTCGACGCGCAGGCCACGCCGGCCATGGCCAAGAGCGTGATCGAGCGCGTCAAAACCGTCACCGACAAGCCGATCAAATATGTCGTGCTGTCGCATTATCACGCGGTGCGCGTGCTCGGCGCGTCGGCCTACCACGCCCAGGGCATCGTGGCGTCGGAGGAGACCCGGCGCCTGATCGTCGAGCGCGGCAAACAGGACTGGGACTCCGAATTCGGGCGCTTCCCGCGGCTGTTCCGCGACGCCGAGAGCATTCCCGGCCTGACCTGGCCGACGCTGACCTTCGCAGGCGAGATGTCGATCTTTCTCGGCAAGCGCGAGGTGCGGCTGATGCAGCTCGGCGCAGGCCACACCTCCGGCGACATCGTCGCCTGGGTGCCCGATGCCGAAGTGATGTTCTCCGGCGACCTGATCGAATACCACTCCGCCTGCTACTGCGGCGACGCCTATCTGCGCGAGTGGCCGATGACGCTGAGCGAGATCCGCGACTTCAATCCCAAGGCGGTGGCACCCGGCCGCGGCGATGCGCTGAAGGGCACGGCCACCGTGCGCGACGCCATCGCGATGACGCGCGACTTCGTCAACACGCTGTACGGCGCGGCGGAATCGTCCGTCGCCAAGGGCCGCAGCCTGAAGGATACGATGGCGTCGGCGCGCGAGGTGATGGATCCGAAGTTTTCGAAATTCGCCATCTACGAGCATTGCCTGCCGTTCAACGTGTCCCGCGCCTTCGACGAGGCGTCCGGCATCGACGATCCGGTGATCTGGACCGCCGAGCGGGATCGCCAGATGTGGGCCGCCCTGCAGGGAGAATGACCATGAATTACAACGCAGCTTCAGACCTCGTCGGCAAATCGGTCGGCTCGGTCACGCCGGGCTACATGTCCGGCTTCGGCAACAGTTTCGAGACCGAGGCGCTGCCCGGGGCGCTGCCGATCGGCCGCAACTCGCCGCAGCGGTGCGCCTACGGGCTCTATGCCGAGCAGCTGTCCGGCTCTCCCTTCACGGCGCCGCGCGGCAGCAACGAGCGCTCGTGGCTCTACCGCGTGCGCCCGTCGGTGCGCCACTCCGGCCGGTTCACGAAAATCGACGCCGGCCTGTGGCGGACGGCGCCCTGCGCCGAACACGAGATGCCGATCGCGCAGCTGCGCTGGGATCCGACGCCGATCCCGGCCGGCGAGGTGACCTTCGTGCAGGGCGTGCAGACCTTCACCACCGCCGGCGATGCCGGCACGCTCGCCGGCATGGCGGCCCATGTCTATGTGATCACCAAGTCGATGGTGGCGCAGCACTTCTACAATGCGGACGGCGAAATGATGTTCGTGCTGCAGCAGGGCAATCTGCGCTTCGTCACCGAGTTCGGCGTCATCAACGCCGAGCCCGCGGAGATCGTGGTGATTCCGCGCGGCGTCAAATTCAGGGTCGAACTCCTGGGCGGCCCGGCGCGCGGCTACCTGTGCGAAAACTACGGCGGCGCCCTGACCCTGCCCGAGCGCGGGCCGATCGGCGCCAATTGCCTGGCCAACGCGCGTGATTTCCTGACCCCGGTGGCGGCCTTCGAGGATCCCGACACGCCGACCGAACTGGTGGTGAAATGGGGCGGTTCGCTGTATTCGACCCGCCTGCCGCATTCGCCGATAGACGTCGTCGCCTGGCACGGCAACTACGCGCCCTACAAATACGATCTGCGGACTTTCTCGCCGGTCGGCGCGATCGGATTCGATCATCCCGATCCGTCGATCTTCACGGTGCTGACGTCGCCGTCGGAGACGCCGGGTACCGCCAATATCGATTTCGTGATCTTCCCCGAGCGCTGGATGGTGGCCGAGAACACCTTCCGCCCGCCGTGGTATCACATGAACATCATGTCGGAATTCATGGGGCTGGTGTACGGCGTCTATGATG
>JBKQQE010000185.1:0-8712 GCA_052326245.1 Xanthobacteraceae bacterium
GCGCACTTCGAGCCTGGCTCTGTTGTCGGACAGGGCGGCGACCGCGGCTTGCATCCGTCGCACGTAGCCGCCGTGGTCGGCGCCCCAGACGTCGACCATGTTGAGGAAGCCACGGTCGAACTTGGTCTTGTGATACGCGATATCGGACGCGAAATAGGTGTATGAGCCGTCCGACTTCTTCAGCGGCCGGTCGACGTCGTCGCCGAATGCGGTGGCGCGAAACAGCGTCTGCTCGCGATCCTCGTAATCCTCGACCGGCGCGCCCTTGGGCGGCGGCAGCCGGCCCTCGTAGACGTCTCCCTTGGCCCGCAGCTGCGCGATCGTCGCGCCGACCCGATCGTCGCCGCCCTCGATCAGCGAACGTTCCGAGAAGAAGACGTCGTGCCGGACGTTCAGCGCGGCGAGATCGCGGCGGATCTCATCCATCATCATGGCGATGGCCCGGCTCCGAACCACCGGCAGCCACTGCGCTTCCGGCTGGTTCAGCAACGCGGCGCCGTGCTCCTGCGCGAGCGCCTGCCCGACCGGCTTGAGATAGTCGCCCGGATAGAGACCTTCCGGGATATCGCCGATCGCCTCACCGAGCGCCTCGCGGTATCGCAGGAAGGCGGAACGCGCCAGCACGTCAACCTGGGCGCCGGCATCGTTGATGTAGTATTCCCGCGTCACCTCATAGCCGGCGAAATTGAGCAGGCTTGCCAGCGCGTCTCCGAACACCGCGCCGCGGCAATGGCCGACATGCATCGGCCCGGTCGGGTTCGCCGAGACGTATTCCACATTGATCTTTTCGCGCCCGCCGACGCGGCTGCGCCCGTATTGGTCGCCGCGATCGAGCACCGCGCGCAGCGCATCGAACCAGGCCGCGTTGGTCAGGCTGAGGTTGATGAATCCCGGACCGGCAACGTCAACCCGCGCGATCAGGCCGTCGAGGCGCAACCGCGCCGCGATGGTCTCGGCAAGGTCGCGCGGCTTGGCCTTGGCGTCCCTGGCAAGAACCATGGCGGCATTGGTCGCCATGTCGCCGTGGGACGGGTCGCGGGGCGGCTCCACGACCACGCGCGACAGATCCACGTCCGGGCCCAGCACGCCTTCGGCGCCGAGCGCCCGGCAGACCGCGTGGACGCGGCCAAGCACATCGGCAAAAAGATGCGGGTGACTGGGCGAAGAGGTCATCAGGGGTCGGAATCCAGGTCGGCGGCCGCGGGGGCCGGATACCGCGCCGCCTAACGCAAATCCGGTGTCGAGTCAAAGAGACGGGCGTGTTCCACAAGGGCGTAGCGGTCGGTCATGCCGGCGATGAAATCCGCGATATGGCGGGCGCGGTCGCCCGCCCCTGCCTCGCCGCGCGCCGACCATTCCAAGGGCAGATCGTCGGGTCGGTCCAGATAGCGGGCGAACAACTCACAGATGATGTCCTCGGCGTCGCCCATGATCCGCATGACGCGCGCGTGGCGATACATGCGTTGATAGAGAAACGCCTTGATCTGCGTATCCGCCCGCCCGGCCTCGTCGCTGAAGGCGACGAGCGCAGCCGACCGATTCCGAACATCCTCGGCGGAACGCGGCTGCGCGGCCTCGACGCGACGGCGGGTTTCGGACGCCACCGCCTCGATCAAATAGGAAATCAGCTCGCGCACCAGTTCGGCGCCACGGCGGGCCTGATCGAGGCGCGGGTAGCGCACCGCGATCTCACCGATCATGGCTTGCGTCACCGGGATCGCCGTCAGGTCGTCGACCGCAAACAGGCCCGCGCGCAGTCCGTCATCGATGTCATGGGCGTTGTAGGCAATGTCGTCGGCCACCGCCGCGATCTGGGCTTCCAGCGAGGCATGGCTCCAGAGTTCGAGATCGTGGGTGGCGACGTAGGCCGCGATGTCGACCGGGATCCCGCGCGCGAGATGGCGCTGCAGCGGATGACCGGCGCGATCGGTGAGCGGGCCGTTGTGCTTGACGATGCCCTCCAGCGCCTCCCAGGTCAGGTTGAGCCCGTCGAAGTCCGGATAGCGATGCTCGAGCTGCGTCACGATGCGCAGGGCCTGGGCGTTGTGATCGAATCCGCCATGCGTTTCGAGACAGGCGTCCAGCGCGCGCTCGCCGGCATGACCGAACGGCGGGTGGCCGAGATCGTGGGCGAGCGCCAGCGTTTCCGTCAGGTCCTCGTCGCCCCCCAATTGCCGCGCCAGCGCCCGCGCGATCTGCGCCACTTCGAGGGAATGGGTCAGCCGGGTCCTGAAGTGGTCGCCCTCATGGAACACGAAGACCTGGGTCTTGTGTTTCAGGCGGCGGAAGGCGGTCGAATGAATCACCCGGTCGCAATCGCGCCGGAACGGGCTGCGGGTTCGGCTCGGCGCCTCGGCATAGAACCGCCCCCGGCTGCGTTCCGGGTCGCAGGCATACGGCGCTCGCGGCGCTGCCATTCCAACCGACACGGCGGGCCTGACCCTTCCGGCATTTGATTCTGTGCTGCGGGGCACTTAACTATGGGTTGCCGCAGATTCAAAGCTGGGACGCCGCGCGCCGGCCCCAGACCAGGAGCACCAGATGACCGCCAATGTGACCATTTCCGAGCGGGCCGCCAGGCGAATCGGAGAGATCCTCCATTCCGAAGGCAGCGGCGCGATGCTGCGCATCAGCGTCGAGGGCGGCGGCTGTTCCGGTTTTCAGTACAAATTCGACATCGCGCGCGACAAGGCCGGCGACGACCTCGTGGTCTCGCGCAACGATGCCGTGGTGCTAGTCGATCCCACCTCCGCCACGTTCCTGGCCGGCTCGGAAGTGGACTTTGTCGATGACCTGATCGGAGCGTCGTTCAGGGTCAACAACCCGAATGCGACCGCGTCCTGCGGCTGCGGGACCAGTTTTTCGATCTGACGGCCAGCCGCGCGCCGGCGCCGCGCCCCGGGGGCCTCCCCGTGCGCTCCCCCGCACTCCCGACCTGAGGACCTGCCCCGACCATGCGGATCGCAACCTGGAACGTGAATTCGGTCCGGCAACGGCTCGAGCATCTGCTGGCCTGGCTGAAGGACACCGCGCCGGACATCGTCTGCCTGCAGGAGATCAAGTGCGTCGACGAGGCGTTTCCGCGGGAGCCGATCGAGGCGCTCGGCTACAACGTCGTGACTCATGGCCAGAAGACGTTCAACGGAGTGGCGCTGCTGTCGCGCTTGCCGTTCGACGAAACCAGCCCGGGACTTGCCGGCGACCCCGATGACGTGCACGCCCGGTTTCTCGAGGGCGTGGTATCCATCGCCGGCGGCACGCTGCGGGTCGCCTGCCTCTATCTGCCCAACGGAAATCCTCCTGCAACCGAAAAATATCCCTACAAGCTCAAATGGATGTCCCGCCTTCTCGAGTATTCGAAGGAGCGACTTAAAGCCGAAGAGAAGTTCATTCTGGCGGGCGATTTCAACGTCATTCCCGAGCCGCGCGACGTCCACGACCCGGCCGCCTGGGCCAATGACGCGCTGTTCCTGCCGGCCACCCGGGAGCGATTCCAGGCCCTGCTCGACCTCGGCCTGACGGACGCCATCCGCGCCGTCAACGACGAGCCCGGCTGCTACACGTTCTGGGATTACCAGGCCGGGGCCTGGCAGAAGAACAACGGGATCCGGATCGACCACATGCTGCTGTCGCCGCAGGCAAGCGACCGGCTGAAGGCTGCGGGGATCGATCGCCACGTGCGGTCCTGGGAAAAACCCTCGGACCATGTCCCGGTCTGGATCGACCTGGACGTCGGCCGCTAGCGCCCGGCCCTGCTGCGATCCCGCGGGCGCGCGGCGCCGCTGCCCTCAGTCGCGGCGCCCCTGAACCCATCGCTCCAGCATCTGCAGCGCCATGGCGCGATCGTCCTCCGACGCCTTGGTCAGCGCAGAGTTGTAGCTCTCCTGGATCCAGATCTCGTCCGGCGCCGCGCTGTCGCGGGCCAGCGTCAGCCACATCAGCCCCCGCGCGGCCTGACGCTGCAGGTTGACGCCGTTGAACAGCATCTGCCCGAGAAGCGCCTGAGCCTGATGCTGGCCCTTCTGCGCGGCGAGCCCGAGCCAGCGCACGCCGTATTTGGCGTCACGCGGTATCCCGATGCCATCGAGATAGAGGCGCGCCAGGTTGTACTGCGCGTCGGCGTTGCCGAAATAGGAAGCCGCGTAGGAGAACATCTCCCGCGCCCGTTCCGGATCGGCCTTCACCCGCGTGTTCGGAATTCCATCAAGGTAGTAGCGACCGAGCGCCACGAACGCATTCGCGACGATCGCCGCCTGCGGCGCCGATGGATTGTCCTCGGCATGGGCGTTGGCAATCCGGCTGAAATAATCGAAGGCGCGCAGATCGTCATGGGCGACGCCGTTGCCGCTGGCATACATCTGGCCCAGTTTCCACTGCGCTCCCGCGTGCCCGCCTTCGGCGGCATATTGCAGCGTCGACAGCGCCGTCGGCGCTGCCGGCGGCGCCACGGCCTTCTTCAGGGCGGCGGCGCCGTTCGGTTGCGCGGCGACGATCGGCAGCGCCGTATCCGAACGATCGACCGCGGTGCCTTCGAAGGCGAGACCGGGACTCGCGGTCATCGCGGCACCAATCGCAAGAACAACGCAAATATGGCGAGCTATCCGCATCTTCATCTCACAACGCCGCTGCGACGCGTGGCCGCGTTGTTGGCCGCCGGACGGAAACGCTCGGCATATTTCCATGCAGCCGAGGCGTCCGCTCGCGACCAAAACATCGCCGGGCAGATGGCGTCAATTCAACGGGGGCATTCACCGGAAACCGTAAGCTTGAAGCTTGCGATGAGTCTTTGGCCACAAAGCGGCCGCGGCGCTTCAAATCCGGGGCACGGGGTGTTCTTTTGAAGGTGTCGCCGCCTCCAGCACTGGCTCGGCCGTGGCTGGCTTTGGCGGCCCGGATCGAGCGACCGCCCTGGGATGGAAAACGGCCGACGAAAAGCCCCGCCGCGCCCTCAGGCACTTGGGGGTGAACCGGCCAGCTCTCGATCTTGCTCTTCGCGTTCATTGCGGCGCTTCCGGACCGATCCCTTCGCATCGGAGCCCTGAACTGGTGGCAAACAGTTGCCGCGCAGTCGACCGATTGCCTGACGAGATGGCCTGCCTAATGAATTCGTGGAGGGGTGTGGCTAAATCGCGACGGAGAACGTCCCGATCTGCGGCCAAGGTTAAATGCCGCGACAGTGTTGCGCACTCGCAACATTCGTTGCAGTTGAGCAACCCAAAGCGGGGAGCAATGCTGCACCGCGATGACGTGACTAGATGTTCAAGACCCTGCCATAGGCGTCGAGCACGGCTTCCTTCATCATCTCCGACAGTGTCGGGTGCGGGAACACCGTGTGCATGAGCTCCTCTTCGGTGGTCTCGAGGTTCATCGCGACCACGTAGCCCTGGATCAGCTCGGTCACTTCGGCCCCCACCATATGGGCGCCGAGCAACTGGCCGGTCTTCTTGTCGAAAATCACCTTCACCAGGCCCTGGTCCTCGCCGAGCGCGATCGCCTTGCCGTTGCCGACAAACGGGAAGCGGCCGACACGGATCTCGCGCCCCTCCTCCTTGGCCTTGGCTTCGGTCAGCCCGACCGAGGCAATCTGCGGGTGACAATAGGTACAGCCGGGAATGAGCCGCTTGTCCATTGGATGCGGGTGCAGCCCCTTGATTGCCTCGACACAGATCACGCCCTCATGCTCCGCCTTGTGGGCGAGCATCGGCGGACCGGCGACATCGCCGATGGCGTAGATGCCCGGCACGCTGCTGCGGCCGAGGCCGTCGATCACGATACAGCCTCGATCGGTCTTGACGCCGAGCTTCTCGAGGCCGAGCCCTTCGATATTGCCGACCACGCCAACGGCGGAAATCACCCGCTCGACCTCGATCGTCTCGGTCTTTCCCTTGCCGTCGTCCAGCGTCGCCACCACGCTGTCGGGTTTCTTGTCGAGCTTCGTCACCTTGGTGGCGACACGAATCTTGATGCCTTGTTTTTCCAGCGCCTTGCGCGCGAATGCCGCGATTTCGGCATCCTCGACCGGAAGGATCTGCGGCAGCACTTCAACCACGGTGACGTCGGCGCCCATGGTGCGGAAGAACGACGCGAATTCAATTCCGATCGCCCCCGAGCCGACCACCAGCAGCGACTTCGGCATCCGGTCCGGCACCATCGCCTCGAAATAGGTCCAGACCAGCTTCTTGTCCGGCTCGAGGCCCGGCAGCACCCGCGGCCGCGCGCCGGTCGCGATGATGATGTGCTTGGCCTGGTAGCTGCCGGCGCCGAGCGTGCCCTTCGGCGCATCGACCGCCGACGCCTTGACGGTGAGCCGGCCCGGCGCGTCGATCGACGCCTCGCCCCAGATCACCGAGATCTTGTTCTTCTTCATCAGGAAGCCGACGCCGTCGTTGAGGCGCCTGGATACCCCGCGCGAGCGCTGCACGACCGCCTTGGCATCGAACGATACGTTGTCCGCCGATAGCCCGTAGTCCTTGGCGTGCTGCATGTAGTGGTAGATTTCCGCCGAGCGCAGCAGCGCCTTGGTCGGAATGCAGCCCCAGTTGAGGCAGATGCCGCCAAGATACTGCTTCTCGACGATCGCCGTCTTGAAGCCGAGCTGGGCGGCGCGAATGGCGGCCACGTAGCCGCCGGGCCCCGAGCCGATGATGACGACGTCGAAAGTTGTCTCAGCCATGCTTGGGATCTCTGCTTTCGGAGCGAAACGTCAGACGCGGCGGTGACCGATCACACCACCATCATGATCGGATTTTCGATCAAGGTGCGGAACGCGGCGACCAGTTCGGCGCCAAGCGCCCCGTCGATCGCGCGATGGTCGCAGGACAGGGTCACGCTCATGATGGTCGCGATCTCGATCTTGCCGTGGCGCACCACCGCGCGCTCCTCGCCCATGCCGACCGCGAGAATCGTCGACTGCGGCGGGTTGATGACCGCGGTGAAGTCCTTGATGCCGTACATGCCGAGATTGGAAACCGAGGAGGTGCCGCCCTGATACTCGTCCGGCTTCAGCTTGCGGGCGCGGGCGCGGGCCGCCATGTCCTTCATTTCGGTGGAGATCACCGACACCGATTTGGCGTGCGCGTTGCGGATCACCGGCGTGATCAGGCCGCTCGGGATCGACACCGCGACGCTGACGTCGGAACCCTTGTGGCGCAGCATCGCGCCGTCGGTCCACGTCACATTGGTGTCCGGCACGCGCTGCAGCGCCAGCGCCAGCGCCTTGATGACGAAATCATTGACCGAAAGCTTGTAGGCCGGCTTGCCGTCCTTGGTTTTCGGCGCGGCCGCATTGATGTCCTCGCGCGCGGCGACCAGCCTGGTGATGTCGCAATCGGCGGTGAGGTAGTAGTGCGGGATGTCCCGCTTCGCCACGGTGAGGCGCTGCGCGATGACCTTGCGCATGGTGTCGTGCGGCACTGCCTCGTAGCTGCCTTCCGCGAACAGCGCGCGAATCTGCTGATCCGTCGGCCCCGCGGCAGGCGCGGCGGCGCCGGTAGCGGCCGCTGCCGGTTTCAATCCCTTGCCCGACTTCGCCGCTTCGACGTCGCGCGCAACGATCCGGCCGTGCGGTCCGCTGCCCTGCACCGCGGACAGATCGATCCCGAAATCCTTGGCCAGGCGGCGCGCCAGCGGCGATGAAAACAGCCGCTGCGGTCCGCTCGACGCCGGTGCAGCGGCCGGGGCCGCCGCGGAAGAAGACGCGGCAGCAGCGGCCGCCGGTGCCGGAGCGGCCGGCGGCGCTGCCGGCTTGGCCGCATCCTTCGGGGCTTCCTTGGAAGCCAGCGCGGACGCCCCGGCGGATTTGACGTCCTCGCCCTCGCCCGCCAGCACCGCGATGACATCGTTGACCGGCACGTCGGCCGTGCCCTCGGGAACGACGATCCTGGCAATGGTGCCCTCGTCCACCGCCTCGACTTCCATGGTAGCCTTGTCGGTCTCGATCTCGGCGATGACGTCGCCGGATTTGACCTTGTCGCCCTCCTTCTTCAGCCACTTGGTCAGGTTTCCCTTCTCCATGGTGGGCGACAGGGCGGGCATGAGGATGTTGATTGGCATGGGTGAGCCCTGATCGGTCAGCGGTAACAAACGGCCTTCGCGGCGGCGACGACCTCCTGGGCAGTCGGCAGCGCCAGCTTCTCGAGATTGGCCGCGTAGGGCATCGGCACGTCCTTGCCCGAAACCCGGGCCACCGGCGCGTCGAGATAGTCGAAGGCCTGCTCCATCAGGCGCGCGGCGATCTCCGCGCCGATGCCGGACTGCTGCCAGCCTTCTTCCACGGTCACCGCGCGGCCGGTCTTCCGGACCGACTCCACCAGGGCCTCGGTGTCGAGCGGCCGCAGGCTCCGCAGGTCGATCACCTCGGCCTCGATCCCCTCGCCGGCCAGCGCGTCGGCGGCCTTCAGCGCGTAGGTCATGCCGTTGGACCACGAAATGATCGTGACGTGCCGACCCACGCGTACGATCCGCGCCTAGCCGATAGGCAGCACGTAATCGTCGAGCTTCGGAACCTCGCCGCTGTGGCCGTAGAGAATCTCGTTCTCGAGGAAGATCACCGGATTGGGATCGCGGATCGCCGCCTTCAACAGCCCCTTGGCGTCCGCGGCCGAATACGGCGCGACGACCTTCAAGCCAGGGATCTGCGAGTACCAGGCCGAGTAGTCCTGGCTGTGCTGCGCGGCAACCCGCGCCGCCGCGCCATTGGGGCCCCGGAACACG
>JBKQQE010000186.1:0-2740 GCA_052326245.1 Xanthobacteraceae bacterium
GGAGGCTGCCCCGGAAAATGTGACGATCGATATCGAACTGGTCGTCCTCGACCCAGCTCGGATGATCGATATCAAGCGGCGTCTTCGCCAGCCGTGACTTGAGGATCGGCGCGATGTGCAGCCGTTCGGCGATCATCGCCTTGAAGTCCTCGAAGAAACTGCCCTCGTAGCCGTCCTTGAGACGGAAAATCGCCATGCTGCCCACATGCATGGGCATTTCGGGGGTCTCGAGATAGAGAAACGAGGCGTCCAGCGAAGACAACTTCTTGGCGATGCCGCTCATGATTTCCTCCTAGGGGGCAAGTCCCGCATATCCCGATCGCAAGACCGGAAATCCGCTTTTGCGGAATATGCGCGCGACGCCTTGCTGGCGTTCTGGTTGCCGGTATTTGGCATCGTATACGCAATTGCGGGCAAGCCTAGACCTGAGAAATCGGGTTCCCGAGCGGCGCCGATTGTGCATTGCAATCAAACCGGTGCGGGGCGCAGACCTGCTCCGGCAGACGACGCGCAGTTCGCGGCGGGGGTCCAGGTTCGGGGCGGGAATTGCGGGCTCGCACGGGTGAACCCGGGTGGCCGAGGAGACCTGTCTCAGGACTCGGAGGCCTGGTCGCGCCGTTGCCCCACCGGCGGAGACGACAGCACCTCGCCCGTGACGTCTTCAACGTGATGCAGCAGGAAAATCAGAAGTCCGCCTTCGTCGTGGATCGGCGTATTGATGGGCTGCCAGTGGCGCACGACGAATTCACCGGCGGGATCGCGTATGTCATAGCGCTGGATCGCCATGGCGTGTGGCTGGCCGGTCTGGGCCACGATCCGTAAAGAGGCGTACAGGTTGCTGACGCCGTCGGCGAGTGCTTCATTCGGATTGTCCGGGAATATCTCAAACAGCGACTTGCCGACGACGTCGCCGCGGCTGATCAAAGTTGCCGCCGCGTAGGCATCATTGATGTCGACGATCTGCAGGCCGGGGCCCGGATCCAAAAGCATGTAGGGGTGTGGGGAACCGTCGAATTCGGATTGGAATTGCTGCTTGACCGCCAGCGCGTCGACCAGCTGCCTGCGGCGATGCTCGAACGGCAGGACGTCCGTGCCGGACGCGGTTGATTGCAGGATCGCGAGTTCGCGTTTGGCCGAGGACAGCAACGATTGCAGCGTCCGATGCAGGCCTTCATCGGTCGTTTCGGCTAACAGCTTCTGAAAATGGGCGATGTTCTGTTCGCAAACAAATGTTCTCATTCGTCTCCCCGTGACGAACGGGTGCCCGAAACGCCATGCCTTGCCGTCGCGGTAGTATGGAAACGCCCGGCGTCGCCGTCAACAGCGCCAGCATTGAACCGGTGCGCGTCCGGCGGTCGGCCGGGCGTGAGCTTGATCTGCGACGCCATCTTCATGCCAGCGGCACGCCCTGTGAGGGGACGCCCTGGGCGAAATCATGAGCGGTCATTCGCGATCCCGGCATTTCCGAGGTCATGCGATCGGCGGCGCGACAGTGCCGGACGATGCTTTTCGCCAGCATCGGCGTCACTTCGGCTGGAAAGTCGTGCCCCATCCCCGCAACGATCTCCAGTTCGGCGTCTGGGACATGGAAGGCGGTGTCCCTGCCTGCCTCGACCGGCACCAGCGGATCGTCCGAACCGTGAATGACCAGGGTCGGCGCCGTGATCGTCTTGAGCAATTCGACGCGGCTGCCATTGGCGATGATGGCGGCAAACTGCCGTAGCGTTCCCGCCGGGTAATAGCTGCGGTCGACCGCGGCCTCGACCTTCTGCCGCAGCACCCGCGCCGGTGTCGGGTAGCAGGGGCTGCCGATGGTCCTGTAGAACTTCACGCCATGGCGAATGAGCCGCTCGCGATCCGTCGGCTTCGGCCGCCGCCCGAACATCACCGCATTCACCTTCCGCTTCGCGCGCGGCAACTTCGGATCGCCGCTCGACGACATGATCGACACCAGGCTGCGAACCCGTTCGGGATATCTGGCGGCGATGATCTGCGCGATCATGCCGCCCATCGATGCGCCGACGATATGCGCCGTCTTGATACCGAGCGCGTCTAGCAGTCCGGCCGCGTCCGCCGCCATGTCCTCGAGCGAATAGGGTGATCGCACCCGGCGGCCGAGAAAGGCCTTGAACAGCACGCCGGCGAGGCGGATCCTGGGGGCATCTTCGATCTTGGTCGACAGGCCGATATCGCGATTGTCGAATCGGATCACGCGAAATCCCGCCGCAGCGAGCTGGTCGCAGAAGTGTTCGGGCCACGCGATCATCTGGGTGCCGAGCCCCATGATCAGCAGGATCACGGGCGCGGATGATGGCCCGCGTTCATCATAGGCAAATTCAAGCCCGTTGGCCGAAGCAAATGCCACTCTCGTCATCCCATTTGGCTGTCCGCCCGCATCGTGCCAGGGCAGGACGGAAGCGGCCAACCTCGGCATCGCAACAGCGCCGGATCGACGGCCGTTTCTTCGCAATAGCAGTATGATGCCGGACCGACTGAAAAATCTCAAGCGTTAGGGGACGCCTTTGCGGTCGGCCGGGCGCGCGTCCGGCAAACGGCGTCTTGTCATGTGCGCTTCGTAGTCGCCCGAGGCTGAAATCTTGTGCCCTGCGGGCACTAGACAGCCGGGGCAGGCGGTTCGAACGCGGCGCGTTCCCGGGCAAGCACGGCGTTTGCATCAAGTGACCAGATCGGTACCGAGACGTCGCCGGGGATGCCACCCATGACCTGCAGCGACAGGTAA
>JBKQQE010000187.1:0-5796 GCA_052326245.1 Xanthobacteraceae bacterium
CAGGCGGGCGCACCGCCGGCGCCGGAATAGACCTGGCCCGAATTGCAGCAGAAGTTGCTGGGCGGGATCGGCGTCTGCCCTGCCGCGCAGCCGCCATTGGAGCATGCGCCGGTCGCGGAGATCTGCGCCACGCTGCAGCAGACGCCGTTGATCTGGACAGTGGGCCGCGCGCAGCCGCCGCAACTGTCGGTGCCGGCAAGCCGTACCTGGCCGGGCTCGCAGCCTGGTGGCGTATTTGTCGACGGCGGCGGCGGCGGGGTGCCGCCGCCCGGCGGCGCGCCCTTGCCCGGCGGCAGGCCGCCGAGCCGCGGCGGCGGCAACAGCTCGGCGCGCTGCGCCGCCGAGCACAGCCGCGCGATGGCGACGTCGCCGAGATGGCCGCGCTCGGCGGGATCGTCGAACAGGTCGTCGTAGTCGATGAAATAGCTGGCGAGCGGCGGCTCGCTGCCGCGCCGCGTGTGCCAGGTGCCGTTGCCCTGCAGGCCGTTGACATCGAGCGGTCCGGTGCGGCCGAGCCGCGCCGCCAGCGCCGGCTCGGGAGAATCGCGCAGGTCCTCGCCGGTCGACCACAGGAAGCCGCCGCAGGAGCCGAAGAACATCTCGCCGTCGCGATCGTAGTCGTAGCCGATCGCCACCCCGCCGTTGCCGTTGCGAAAGGCGGGCGGGAAACCGATGGCGTAGTCGTCGGGCTCGACCTGCCAGACGCGCTGGCCGTTGGCCATGCCGCGCACCGCGTAACGCAGCACCCTCCCGATGGCGGGCACGCTCAGCGCCTCGAAGTCGAAGGCGCCGGTCGGCGCCGGCCGGTCGGCGAGGTACATGCGGTTCTGTTCGTCGAACGTGATCTTGGAGATTTCGGTCGGCCCGCTGGACGGCGGCGCGCCGAGTTCGATCACGGCGTCGCTGCCGAATGCGCCGTCGGGGCCAAGGCCGACCGACCACACCTGCAGGCCGTCGGCCACCGCGTAGTACAGGCGGCCCTCATGCACGGCGAGGCCGAACACGCGTCGCGCCGGCGCCGCGTAGTTCCAGCTTGCCGGCGCGGTGCTGTCGAACGACGGCGCGGCGACGTCGAGCGGCGGCGGCGGTGTCCAGGCGACCTCCGGCAGCCCCTGCGCGGCGCGCCCGGTGATGCCGTGGTCGTAGCTGCCGAGTTCGGCGCCGGTCGGCGACAGGCGGTGGATCAGGCCGCTCTCGCGGTCGACGACGAACAGCGATTTCGACTCCGGATCAAAGGCGATGCCGCCGAGCGCGGCGCCGGAATTGGCACGGCCGTTGGTGGTGATGGTGGCGAACAGCGTGACCGCGCCGGTCACGCCGTCGAACCGCCAGATCGAGCCGGGGCCGCCGCGCGGCCCCCACAGTCCCGGCATGAAGGAGGCCTGCGGTACGCCCTTCTCGATGTGGCGCGGCTTGCCGTCCGGCCCGGGCGCGACGATCGGCAGCCCGTACGTGGAGGTCGCCGCGGCGTAGATGTTGGGCGGCATGGCGTCGTCGAGCGCGACGCCGAACACCTGCCCGATCAGGCTCGCGGGCACGGTCAGCGGCTTCGGCGCGGCGACCAGCTGCGCCTCGGCCGGGCCGCGCATGTGCTGCAGGTCGACGATCCGCAGCGACGGCCCCTGCAGGTCGATGAAGGTGATGGCATGCGGATCCTGCCCCGGCGCGATCTGCACCGGCGGCGCGGCACCGGAAAAGCCGGTGACCGCCGCGTCGCCGGGGCGATAGAGCGGCGGCGGCGCTTGCGCCGAGGCGGGGGCGGCGAAGAACAAGTAAGACAGCGCGAGAACGATTGTCGTCCTGAGGAGCGCCGCAAACGGTTCCGCGCGAGGCGCAGCCCGATGACAGGCTCCGCGGCGCGTCGCCTCCGACTCTGACTCAAGACGCAGTCGGCAAGACCGTGCTTCTGTTGCTTTGCTCGTCATGGCCGGGCTTGACCCGGCCATCCACTCTTCGCTTGGCGGCCGCTGCTGCAAAAGCGTGGATGCGCGGGTCGAGCCCGCGCATGACGAGTCAAATATCATGCACTCGATGGACTTGGCGACATTCTGCGCGATCGTGCGGGCCATGGCTCACTGCGCGATCTGGTGCGGCGTGCAGCTGCCGTCGACCGGGTTGGGGGTGGTGTTGGGTGGACAGCATTGCCCGCATGACGACATCTGCGTCGGATCGCAGCAGGCGCCGTCCATGGTCATGCCCTTGGTTGGATCCGCGCACGGCGTGACGCATTTCTGGCCGAGGCGGGTCTGGCCGTTGGGGCAGGGCTGCCCCAGGATGTTGATGTTGCACATCTGGCTCGGGTCGCTGGTGACCTTCGGCGGCTGGTTGGTGTAGTCGCACAGGCACACCGGCACGCCCGCCGACGTCAGCGGCTGGCCCGATTTCGTTTTCGGCTGCCAGGTTCCGCTCGGACACTGGCAGGTGAAGACGCCGGTCGGATTGGGGTCGAAGCTGCTCGGCGCCGGCGGCGTGGTCCAGATGGGAACCAGCGGCTGCGGACAGAAACAGTAGAGTGTCTGCGGGCAGTTGCTATCGCCGGTCTGCATGCTGACGAAGGTGCCGCCCGGGCCCGGCTGCGCCTGACCAGGGCAGATCGGCGGGAAGGGACCCTGCGCCGGCAGGCAGCCGAGGATGACATTGCCCTGGCAGGCCGGATCGCTCGATCCGGTGAAGCAGGTCGTGGGCACGGCGCAGTTGGCCTGGATCGGCGGCGGCGGGGTGCAGCCGCAATGCACGCCCGGTATCCAGTCGACCAGGTCACAGGCGCAGTCGCCGAGCTCGTTGACGAACTGGTTGATGCCCTGCTGGATGTTGCAGGCACATTCGACGATGCTCAGGGGATCGAGGCTGCCCAGCACCGAGGCGAGATCGACCCCGGCGTTGAGGCCGTTCAGCGCAGTCTGCAGCGAGTTGAGGTTGTCCTGCGCGGTGTTGAGCGCGTTACAAAAATCGTTGACCGCACCGGAGTTGGCCGCCGCGACCGCTTCGAGGCCGCCGGCGATGGCGTAGGACGCCACCGCGCCGCCGTCATCCGCCGTCGCCCCCAAGCATGCCGACGACCCGAACGAGCCGACCGCATTGACGGCGGAGTTGAACAGGTCACCAAGGTTGCAGCTGGCGCCGGCGTGTGCGGGTGCAGCAGGCCATGATACGCCCGCCGCCACAATTAGCGTAACGCACAGGCGGATTGCGATGTCGCGCGCAGTCGCCATGGAAGAGCCTGATGCAAGCGCCTTGCGGCAGCGAGGCCCACAACGATCGATGGCACGACGTTACACGCTGGGTGAGCGGGACTCAACCGGAGAGATGAGCGGCATCATTTGATTCGAATTTTTGTTTCGCGACGCTTGTTCCATGCGGCGGCGCCACGTAACGGCGGCCTATCCCGCGCCCATCGCCACCGCGACGTTGTAGGTGACGAGGCTCGCCGCATAGGCCAGCGCGAACATGTAGCCGAACGTCACCGCCATCCATTTCCAGCTGCCGGTCTCGCGGCGGATCACCGCCAGCGTGGAGGCGCATTGCGGCGCGAAGATGTACCAGGCGAGCAGCGACAGCGCGGTGGCGAGGCTCCATTTGGTGGCGAGCACGGAGCCGATCTGTTCGGCCGCCTCCTTGCCGCCCTCGATCGAATAGACGGTGCCGAGCGCGGCCACCGCCACCTCGCGCGCCGCCATGCCGGGCACCAGCGCCACCGCGATCTGCCAGTTGAAGCCGAGCGGCCACAACAGCCATTCCAGCGCGTGGCCGAGATAGGCCGCGATCGAATAGTTGATCCCCGGGCCCTCGGCGCCGGCCGGTGCCTGCGGGAACGAGGCGAGAAACCAGATCAGCACCATCATCGAGAAGATGGTGGTGCCGGCGCGCTGCAGGAACATCATGGCGCGGGTGTAGAGGCCGATGGCGACGCTCTTGACCCGCGGCAGCTTGTAGTCCGGCAATTCAGCATGAACGGTGACGGCTCGTAGTCGCGCATCATGAAGAACTTGATGACGAAGGAGACCCCGAGCGCGCTGGCGATGCCCACCGCATAGAGGCCGAACATCACCAGGCCCTGCAGGTTGACGAAGCCCCAGACCTGTTTCGCCGGGATGAAGGCCGAGATGATCAGGGTGTAGACCGGAATCCGCGCCGAGCAGGTCATCAGCGGCGCGATCAGGATGGTGGTGAGGCGGTCGCGGCGGTCGTCGATCACCCGCGTCGACATGATGCCGGGAATGGCGCAGGCGAAACTCGACAGCAGCGGAATGAAGGCGCGGCCGTGCAGCCCGGCGCCGCCCATGATGCGGTCCATCAGGAAGGCGGCGCGCGCCATGTAGCCGAAGTCTTCGAGCAGCAGGATGAACAGGAACAGGGTCAGGATCTGCGGCAGGAACACGATGACGCTGCCGACGCCGGCGATCACGCCGTTCTGCAGGAAGCTCTGCAGCAGGCCCTCGGGCAGCGTGGCGTGGACCGCCTGGCCGAGCGCGTCGAAGCCGGACTGGATCAGCTCCATCACCGGCTGTGCCCAGGTGAACACCGCCTGGAACATCACGAACAGGATCACCGCGAGTACGATCAGGCCGGCGATCGGATGCAGCACCACCGCGTCGACCCGCCGCGTCAGGGTGTCGGGCTTCTCGGGCAGGGTGATGGCCGCGGCGATGATGCGGTCGGCCTCGCGCTGGGTGGCGCGCAGCTCGGCGGCGCTGGGCGGTTGCCACGTGTTGGCGGAACGCATGGCGTCGGCGACGGCCGCGACCTCGTCGGTGCGGCGCAGCAGCTCGTCGGTGCCGCCCCGGCGCACGGCGATCGAGGTGACCACCGGGACGCCGAGCTCCGCCGACAGCCGCGCGAGGTCGACGCCGACGCCGCGGCGCGCGGCGATATCGAACATGTTGAGCACCACCATCAGCGGGCAGCCGGTGCGCTTGAGCTCGAGCGCGAGCCGCAGCGTCAGCCGCAGGTTGGTGGAATCGGCGACGCAGAGCACGAGGTCGGGCGGCGCCTCGCCGGCGGCGCGGCCGAGCACGACGTCGCGGGTGATCTCCTCGTCGGGGCTGCGCCCGCGCAGCGAATAGGTGCCGGGCAGGTCGACGACCGTGACCTGGCGGCCGGCCGGCGTGGTGAACACGCCGGTCTTGCGCTCCACGGTGACGCCCGGATAGTTCGCGACCTTCTGCCGGCTGCCGGTGAGCGCATTGAACAGCGAGGTCTTGCCGCTGTTGGGCGTGCCGACCAATGCCAGATTGAGGGTCTGCGACGGTGCTGCTGTCATCGCCCGGTCAGCGGATCACCGAGATCGCCATGGCCTCGCGCCGCCGGATCGCGACGGTGATGGTGTCGACGCGCACCGCGATGGGGTCGCGACCGACCATGCCCTGGTGCAGGATTTCCACCCGCGCGCCCTCGACGAAGCCGAGCTCGAGCAGCCGGCTTTCCAGTTCCGTGGCCGACAGCGCCGAGACCACCCGGCGGGCGTCGACGGCGCCGATGGTTCCGGACATGCCGCGGTCGGCGAGGCCGAGCAGGATTTCCGCCTGGGGAGGTGTGATCGCGTCCATGGCCTCTACTTCGGCTCCCGGGAGCCTTGGGTCAAGCGACCCGGGGCTCCCGACGGTGAGTTTAGAGAGATTGTAATTAAAGGGAGATTTCGGCCTGACGTGGCCGGACTGGTCCCCCCGAGGCGATGGAACCGTCCCCGTCCGACGACGATATCGACGTGCAGAAGGTCCCGGACACCCAAAAACCATTGCAGTTGCGAAGCACGCGCGCGTTGATCCAGCGCAACTGTTGGGGGGAGGGAGGCGAGGG
>JBKQQE010000188.1:0-2993 GCA_052326245.1 Xanthobacteraceae bacterium
GAGCTCGATGCCGGCCATTCGCGCGAGGTTGAGGCCCATCTGGCGACTTGCCCCGCGTGTACCGAGAAACTCGAAGCCTTCGGCGCGATGCGCGAAGCGATGGCTGCGGCGCATCTGAAAGAGGCCGCGCCCGCGCAGCTGCGCCGCCGCATCGAAGCGGCGATACCTGCACCGGCGACGCGCGTTGCCGGTCTGAGCGAATCTTCGCGAACGACGTGGCGCACTTTCTTTGGCGGCTTTACCATCGGCGCGGCACTTTCGGCGGCCGTGGCGGCAAGCCTTGTCATCGCCGTCTTTCGCGACGATCAAAGCCAGCAGATTACGAGCGAAGTCGTTTCTGCACACCTGCGCTCGCTCCAGGTCAACCATCTTACCGATGTCGAAACCAGCGATCAGCACACCGTCAAGCCGTGGTTCAACGGCAAGATCGACTTTGCGCCTCCCGTGACCGATCTCGCCGCACAGGGTTTCCCGCTGCTGGGCGGACGCGTCGACTATCTCGGCGGGCGCGTTGTCGCCGCGCTGGTCTACAGGCGGCACGATCACGTCATCAATCTGTTCGTCTGGCCAGCCTCGGCGCCTCTCGCGCACACGGCCGCACGTGACGGTTACAATCTCGAGAGCTGGAGCGCCAATGGCCTGGTCTTCGTCGCCGTGTCGGATACCGACGTCGAGGACATGCATCGGTTTCGGTTGGCCTTCCAGAATCAGACCGAAAGCCAATGATCGACCGAATGATCAGCGCGGCTGGCCGCGCCGATTCGGCAGCACATGCTGCCGCCCGCTACCAGATGACCACGGCACAGAGCACTGCGAGCGGAACAAGCAGCGGTCCGATGTAGACCCAGGTGCGGTTGAAGCTGGCATCCTTGTGAAGCAGGAAGAGGTGAGCTCCGAGCCAGATGCACACGAACAGTCCGAGCACGATACGCAACAGATCGGCCGGCGTTTCGTAGGACGTCCAGACCGTCTCGGCCTGCGGCATGGCAACCCGTATGGTCACCGCGACCAGCACGAGGATGAACAACGTCCGAAAAATCAGCCCTAAAGTCCTCATTTGAGCCTCCCGAGCTGCTCAATTGAAATGCGACTGCGACTGTTTTTAGCATATAACTGGCCGCGCACGGACCGCAAGGCTCTCCTCGTCCCGTCGCCAAATGTTCATGATGCATTGCAGTGCAACACGCCGAGACGCGCGGCGACTCTCATGCCGCGAGCTCCTCCCGGCGCTCTGTTTGGTACGATGATCATGGTCGCCGACGCGTCGCCACCAGGAATCGTGATTCCAACGCGGGATCTTTCGGCGTCGTCACGCGCTGCCAAGCGTCGCGATCGGATCTGCAATGATCGCAGCGCAACCCGCTATCTGCCGCGCTTTGGCTTGGGCGGCGGCTTGGGTGGCTTCGGCTTGGGTGGAACAGCGGGGCGCGGCGCCGCACCCCGACGCTCCAGCGCCGGTTTTTGACCTGCCGGCGGATGCGCCGACGGCACGGCTGGCGGTTTCGACTCGCCGCGCTGTCCATTCCGCGGCGCAGCGCCGTGCGGCCGCGCAGCGCGTCGCTGTGCCACCAAGGCCTGGCCGCGCTGCCGCTCCGCGTGGACCTGGCGCACCAGAGTTTGGTCACGCGCCGCCTGCTGCGGCGATATCTGCAAAGCGGTCGCAACAACGCGCGCGCCGGCCGCTCGCTGCAGGGAAAATCCCGTGGCCGGTCGGGTCAGCACCCCAAGCGCGGTCCCGTCCCGCGCCTTGACCTCGATCCGACCCACTTTGCCGTCCGCATCCGGATAGAGTTTGATCGCATCCGCCCCCGCCGTCGCCGAATTCGGCGCGACGTCGACAAGCCCGGTGGTGCCCCGGATCCCCATGGTTGCGGTGGGGGTCGTCAGGGTCATGTCACCGGTCTTGGCGACCGCGTTGGCGACGAACGCGACCGTGCCTTGCACGAACTTGAAGTTGGCGACGTTCTTGTCACCGCCCTCTTCGTAGACGAAATCGTCCACCGAAATACTCGCATTGGCGGTCAGGCTGAACGTCGTCTCATCGTCGAAGATGATGCCGAGGGTCGACGCCGGACCGGTTTGCACCACGTCGCCCTTGAAGATTTCGTCACGGACCTTCAGGGCGGCAGTCCCGCTCTTGCGCGCCACCGTCGCGCTGCCCTGCAGGGACGACACTATTCCGACCGACTGGGAAGCAGCGGCGCCGGACTGCGGCGAAGCAAGTTGTGCGAATTGTTGTGGCGCGGCTGGACGCGGGCAACCAAGCGCGCCGCAGCCGCCTCCGTCAGGTGCGCCCAAAGCGGTCGAGCCGCCGGCGTCGTTGCGTTGCGCATCGGAGGGCGGGACAGCGAGCGCGACGGCGTTGGCGTGCGCGGCCACGGGGCCGGCCAGCACGGCTGTCAGGAATGCAAGACGGCGGCCCCAGCGCATGATGGCCGTAAGCGCGGCCGCCAAATTCACGCCGACCCGCTCGCGCCGATCCGAAGCCATACCCCTCATCATCGCCGAAAACATGGGGGCCCGCTCATGAACATTGTCTGAATGGCCCCTTGAGCCCGTCATGCTCCGCAACCCGATTGAGCCAATGGCACTCCGATTCAGCGCCGGTTCATCCGCAAGCCGCTAGCGGTGCCGCGGGGCCACCGAACCACAGGAGAACCTATGATCACAAAGTCATTTCTGGCCGCGGGCGCGATGGCGGTCGCAATTGTCGGCGCAGTCCAGTCACCCGCCAGAGCCCAAAGCGCCAACGAGGCGGAAATCATCGGATTTCACCAGCTTTGCGAAAAGGGCGACCGTCGCGCCTGCATCCGCTTCGGAATCCTGATCGGTCAGAACCAGCAACGGCACGCCGACTGGCGCCGCGCCCACGCTGACTGGTTCTGGTGGGAGCACTGAACGAGGAGCTGCCGCCCGTGCCGGCGACTTCCGGCATTTGACGCGGCCCGCAAAGGTTTGCAGCGCGACCGTCACGTCTGCCGTGACGGTCGCGC
>JBKQQE010000189.1:0-9963 GCA_052326245.1 Xanthobacteraceae bacterium
CCCTCGGCCATCAGCGCCGCAATGACGAGCGAAACCGAGGCGCGCAGGTCGGTAGCCATCACTTCGGCGCCCCGGAGCGACGGAACGCCGCGGACCTTGGCCATATCGCCCGAAACGGTGATGTCGGCGCCGAGGCGCGCCAATTCCTGCACGTGCATGAAGCGGTTTTCGAAGATCGTCTCGGTCAGCTGCGAGCGGCCCTTGGCGCGGGTCATCAACGCCATCAGCTGCGCCTGCAGGTCGGTGGGAAAGCCGGGGAACGGCGCGGTGGTCACCGTCACCGGGTTGATGCCGGCGCCGTTGCGCATCACGCGGATGCCCGCGTTGTTGGCGGTGACAGTGGCGCCCGCCGCGGTCACGACGTCGAGCGCGGCCTGCAGCAATTCCGGCCGCGCGCCGTTGAGCTGCACGTCGCCGCCGGTCATCGCCACAGCCATGGCGTAGGTGCCGGTTTCGATGCGGTCGGGCAGCACCTGGTGGCGCGCGCCGCCGAGCTTCGCCACGCCCTCGACCACGATGCGCGCGGTGCCGGCGCCGGAAATCCGCGCCCCCATCTTGTTGAGGCAGTCGGCGACGTCGACGATCTCGGGCTCGCGCGCGGCATTGTCGATCACGGTGGTGCCGCGGGCCAGCGACGCCGCCATCAGCGCCACATGGGTGCCGCTGACGGTGACCTTCGGGAACGCGATCTCGGCGCCGCGCAAACCCTTCGGCGCGGTGGCGACCACATAGCCGGCGTCGATCTGCAGGTCGGCGCCGAGCTTTTCCAGCGCCATGATCAGGAGGTCGACCGGACGGGTGCCGATGGCGCAGCCGCCGGGCAGCGACACCTTGGCCTCGCCCATGCGGGCGAGCAGCGGCGCGATCACCCAGAAGCTCGCGCGCATGCGCGACACCAGCTCGTAGGGGGCCACGGTGTCGATGATGTTGGCCGCCGAGATGTGCAGGGTCTGGCCCTGGTATTCGTGGTCGCCGGGCCGCTTGCCGGCGCTCATGATGTCGACGCCGTGGTTGCCGAGAATCCGGTGCAGCAGCGCCACGTCGGCGAGCCGCGGCACGTTGTCGAGGATCAGGGTCTGGTCGGTCAGCAGGGAGGCGATCATCAGCGGCAGCGCCGCGTTCTTGGCACCGGAAATCGGAATCACGCCGTTGAGCTTGTTGCCGCCGACGATGCGAATGCGGTCCATGCCGTGCCGTCCCCCTGCCCGTGCTGCGATGTCGGCGGCGCAGCCCGCCCCGCGCTAGTCGTTTAGCTTCTGAACCAGAATCGCGCGCAAATCAAAGTCATCCCGTGCCCGACCTGCGGTAACCGGACGCCGGCGAAACCGCAACAGTTCCAGTCCAATACGGCGAAAGTCGGGTTCCGGCCGGACGCCGACCCCTCACGCTCCCGCCAGTGCGAGTGGATATCGGCCGCTTCGACAATGCGTTGCGAGAAACAGACGTCGCGTCAATTCGCGTCGGCGTCGCTCTCGCCGTCGTCGGCGTCGGGCGAAGACCCCGCGGCGCGCGCCTTGGCCCTGGTCTGGGCCTGGGCCTTGCGGCGCTTGAGATTTTCACGCAGCGCGGCGCGAAGCCGCTCGCGGCGGGCCGCTTCCTGCGGCGAAGATGTCTTGCTCATCGAACCGGATCAGTTGCGGGCGACGTCGGGCGCTTTCGTAGCCCCAAGATATAGACGCCGGCAACCCCGCAGACCAAACCATGTCCACCGGAGCGGCGATTTTCCAGGAATTTCAATGCCATCTGGAGCTCGTGGCGGGGCCGCACGACGCCGGACCTGATCTCGGCCTGACGGCGGCTTGCGCCGGCAGGAGCCTTGTGGCAAGGATCGCCGCGCCGCAGCGGGCAGTCTAGATCGATTCCCCGTGCCGCAATTGCTGCCGTAGCTCAGTGGTAGAGCACTCCATTGGTAATGGAGAGGTCGACAGTTCAATCCTGTCTGGCAGCACCATTCATCTTCTCTGAAAACGTTGATGTTGGACACTGCGCACCCCCAGCGGTGGATTTGGCTTGCCGCCTGGTGGCCCTGACGGATCCGGCGACGAGGCCCGGCAGCACTCACAAAGAAGTGAGGCGGCATGCAAGGCCAGCGTGTCGCCTTTCGCGCATCCTCGTTCGTCCTGTGTCCAGAGAGCTGGAACGGAGATGTGGAATGAACAATCCTCGCTATCGCTGGGTCATTGTCGCCGCCGGCGGCCTGTTGGGCTGTGTTGCCATCGGCGGCATGTTTTCGCTGCCGGTTTTGCTGCAGCCGATCACACGGGATGCCGGCTGGTCGGTCGCCGGCGTCTCCAGCGCCATGACGATCGGCTTCCTTGCAATGGCCTTCGGCAGCATCATCTGGGGGACCTTGTCGGATCGGGTCGGGCCGCGCCCGGTGGTGCTGACCGGCTCGATCGTCATCGCGGCAAGCCTGGCGCTGGCGAGCCGTGCGACCTCGTTGATCGAGTTTCAGCTGCTGTTCGGCCTCATGGTGGGCGCGGCGACGGCCGCCATCTTCGCGCCGATGATGGCCTGCGTCACCGGCTGGTTCGACACCCATCGCAGCCTCGCGGTGTCGCTGGTGTCAGCCGGCATCGGGATGGCGCCGATGACCATGTCGCCGCTGGTGGCCCGGCTCGTCTCCAGCCATGACTGGCGAACCACCATGCAGATCCTTGCCGTGGTCGTCGCGGCCATCATGATTCCGGTCGCGCTCCTGGTGCGCCGCCCGCCCGCGCTCGCGGCCGGCGCCGCTCTATCCTCCGACGCGGGGCCGCCATCGGAGATGTCGCGCGCGAAGGCGCTACGGTCGCCGCAGTTCATCATCCTGCTGGCGACCAATTTCTTCTGCTGCGCCACCCATTCCGGTCCGATCATCCACACCGTCAGCTACGCCATCAGCTGCGGCATCCCGCTGCTGGCCGCGGTTTCGATCTACAGCGTGGAAGGGCTGGCGGGATTGGGCGGCCGCATCGCCTTCGGGCTGCTCGGCGACCGCTTTGGCGCCAAGCGCGTGCTGGTCCTGGGGCTCCTGGCCCAGGCGTTCGGTGCGCTGGCCTACGTGTTCGTGCGCGAACTTGCCGCGTTCTATGCGGTCGCGGCGTCGTTCGGCTTCATCTATGCCGGCGTCATGCCGCTCTATGCGGTGCTGGCGCGGGAAAATTTCCCGCTGAAGATCATGGGCACCGTGATCGGCGGCACGGCGATGGCGGGCAGTCTCGGCATGGCCACGGGACCAATTGCTGGCGGCCTGATCTACGACAGCTTCGCCAGCTATGCGTGGCTCTATATCGGCGCGTGGGGCATGGGCCTCGGCGCGTTCCTGATGGCTATGAGCTTTCGGCCGTTTCCGAAAGCACAGGCGGCGCCATTGCCGGCGTGATCCCAGCCGGACCTGGACGACGCATCCGCATGACTGGAACTTCGCCCACCGCCACGCTCAGAACTTCTCGACCCAGGGCCGCATCTCCACCTCGAGCGACCAGGCGCTGCGCGGCTGGCGCAGCACCTCGAGATAGGTCTGCGCGACGGCGTCCGGATCCAGCGTGTTGTCGGCCGTATCGGGGCGCGAGGCGCTGCGCACCGCGCCGTCGATGACGAAATGGGCGACATGGATGCCCTTCGGTCCCAATTCGCGCGCCGCGCTCTGGGCAAGACCGCGCAACGCGAATTTTCCCATGGCGAACGCCGCCGAGTTCGCAAAGCCCTTCACCCCCGCGGTCGCGCCGGTCAGCAGGATCGCGCCGTGGCCCTGCGGCAGCATCCGTCGCGCGGCCTGCTGCACCACCAGGAAGGCGCCGAACGCCGTGATCTCCAGCACCCGCCTGACGTCCTGCGGCTTGATCTCGGCGATCGGACCCGGTGAGCGCGCGCTGGCGTTATAGACCACCACGTCGGGCGCGCCGATGGTCGCCTCCGCGCGCTCGAACAGCTGCGCCACCGCCTCGGGGCTCGCCGCGTCGACCACAAACGCCTCGGTGCCGATCCCGGACGCAAGCCCGGCGAGCCTGTCGGCGTTGCGCGCGGCCAGGCCGACCCGCAGCCCGGCGGATTTCAGGGCGCGCGCCACGGAGGCGCTGATGCCGGGGCCGGCGCCGACGATCAAGGCCGTGCGATAGGGAATGCTGGACATGCGACCTCCCGATGAGCGGTTCACGCGCGGACCAGCATAGCGAATATCGGCGCCGCGCGCCGGACTCCGGAGCGCGCGTCGCGGAACCGGCGCAAGACCGCGGCGTTGTCGACAACCGCAGGTGCCGATCGCGGCCGGCGTGTCCGTCCCGTCGCCGCAGGTCGCCTGCGGGCAACCGACCTGACAAAACAACAACAACAAGCCAATCGGAGCAGCCCATGCCCCGGCAGCGCAACACAGACCTTCGAACCATCCTGCTGCTGACGCTGATGGCGATCCCCTCGACCGTGCTGGCGCGCGGCATGCACAGCCACCCTTCGGCCCTGATGGCGCCGGCCGCTCCGTCGGTGCCGCCTTCGCTGACGCCGGATTCGCGGCTGACCGGATTCGCACCGCTGCCGCCGTCCCATGCCATGTCCGGAGAGCCCAGGAAGGGCTTCGCGCCGCCAAGCGACCCTGAAGAGGCCAAGGTCGACAAGATGATCATGAGCATCTGCAAGGGCTGCTGACGCGGTCACCCTCAACCTGGACGGGTGCGCCGAGACGACGCCGCGGGGCTTGTGAGGCGGCTATTTCCTCGCCGCGAAATATTCGCCCCGGACGCACCGATTCGCCGGCCATCATTCGCCAAATCCTGCCACCGGCGCCCGTTTGGCAATTTTTGCTTAACCAGCGCCGCGCCATACTCCACCGCGCAGACGGCCATGTAGGGCTGCAGGGGGAAATAAATGACTCTGTCGAGAGGGTTGGGGCGCCGGGTCGGCGCGCTGTTTTCACTGCGTCTGCGTTTCCGGCCACGGCTGGGACTGAAGGGAAACCTGTTTCTGGCGTTTTCGGCGATCGCCGGCATGGCGATCATCATCAGCGCCGCCGCGAGCCTGCTGCTCGGACGCCTCGGCCACACCATGGCCGATCTCGACGCGCGCGACGTGCCCCGCCTCACCGCCAGCCTGCAGCTTTCCGCGCTGAGCGAGAGCCTGGCGTCCAAGGGCCCGGCCCTGCTCGCCGCCAAGGACGACGCCACGCGGCTCGAACTCACCCAGAACCTCAAGGACACCCAGGCCGCCGCGCTCGCCAAGCTCAACGAGATCACCGCGCTCCAGGGCAACAAGACCGTGGTCGACGCGCTCGGCGAGACCATCAAGGGCATCGACGACACCGTCGTAAGCCTCGGCAACGCCGCCAAGGAACGGCTCGACATCGTCGCGGCGCGCGACAAGCAGTACGCCGCGCTGCGCGCCGCGCGCGTCAAATTCCAGGCCGCCGCCGAGACCGAACTGAAGGACGCCGAAAGCCGCCTCGACGCCCAGCTGGCGATGGATCCCGCCGCCGAAGACGCCCGCGTCGCGGTCAACGCGCTGGACCGCCTCTCGACCGTGGTCGCCGGCGCCAACGGCATGGTCGCCGACATGATGGCCGCGTTCACCGCGGCGGAGACCGGCGACCTCGATGCCCTGCAAGGCTCGTTCGAGGCCACGCGAAAGCGGCTCGACCCGCTCCTGAAGTCGCTTGGCGGCGGCAAGAACGCGACCGCGCTCGCCGACGACGCGGCCAAGCTGATCGCGCTGGGCCAGGGCAAGGGCAGCGTGTTCAAGCTGCGCCAGAAGGAGCTCGACTCCAGCGACTACGCCCAGCTCATTCTCGACGAAACCCGCAAGCTCAACCGCGGGCTCGATATCAGCGTCAAGCAGCTGGTCGACGACGTCCGCACCCATACCGACGCCACCATGGCGAACGCGCAGCGCACGGTTTCCGTCGCCACCGTGATCATGCTGGGGCTCGGCGCGCTGGCGCTGTTCGGCTCGGCGCTGTTCGTCTGGCTCTATGTCGGCCGCAACATCCTGCGCCGCGTCGGCAACCTGCAGATGGTAATGCAGCGGATGGCGGACGGCGACATGACCGCGGAGGTGGCGCAGAGCCGGCAGCAGGACGAGATCGCGATCATGGCGGGGGCGCTGGAAGTGTTCCGCGACGGCCTGGTCAAGGCGCGCGAGATGAGCGCCATGCAGGACCACGACCGCGAGGCCAAGGCGTCGCGCGCGGCGCGGATGGAACAGGAGATCGCGCGCTTCGAGGCGGGCGTTCGCGCCTCGCTCGAGGGCCTGATCGCCTCGTCCGACTCGATGCAGCTCACGGCCAAGGGCATGACCGTCACCGCGACCCGCTCCAGCGAACTGGCTAACGCCGTGGCGGCGGCCGCCGAGGAAACCTCGATCAACGTTCAGACGGTGTCGTCGGGGACCGAAGAATTGTCGTCGTCGATCGAGGAGATCACCCGCCAGGTCACGGGTTCCTCGCAGGTCGCCAGCAAGGCGGTCGAGGAGGCCGGCCGGACCGACGCCACCATGCAGGGCCTCGCCGAGAGCGCCGGCCGGATCAGCGCCGTGATCGACCTGATCCAGACCATCGCGTCGCAGACCAACCTGCTCGCGCTCAACGCCACCATCGAGGCGGCGCGCGCCGGCGAATCCGGCCGCGGCTTCGCGGTGGTCGCCTCCGAGGTGAAGACCCTGGCCAGCCAGACCGCGAAGGCGACCGAGGAAATCCGCGCCCAGATCACCCACATGCAACAGGTCACGGGTTCCGCGGTCGCCGCGATCCGCAGCATCGGCCAGACCATCGGCGAAATGAGCGAATACACCGCGACGATCTCCACCGCGGTCGAGCAGCAGGGCGCCGCCACCCGCGAGATGGCCCGCAACATCCAGCATGCGGCGACCGGCACCACCGACGTCTCGAGCAACATCGTCGGCGTCAGCCAGGCCTCGTCCGACGCGGGAGCAGCCGCAGAGCAGGTGCTGCGCGCCTCCGGCGACCTGCGCCGCGAGGCGGACCAGTTGCGCGACGGTATCAACGAATTCCTGACCGGCATCCGCGCGGCCTGATTCCTCCCCGGGGTCTGACCGAAAATGTAAACTCGTCATGCCCGGCCTCGTGCCGGGCATCCAGGCCTTTGCAGCGTTGCGGCAAGAAAGACGTGGATGGCCGGGAGACCTTAGTCCAAGCGATCCGTCAGAGACGGATCGCGCTGCCCGGCCATGACGACATATGGGGCCATTCGCCCGATGCTTGCTGATTTTCGGTGAGGCTCTCGGGCTTGCCCGCAGGTGGCGGCCGAGACCGGCCGACCCGAGCCACACGCATGGCACCGTTTCAAACGCCTGTTCGGGACATTTTTGGCTGACATCGCCGGCGCCAGCAGATAAGCCAAGAAAAAGAGGTTTATCTGGCGATGCACAAACAATCCGACCTGCGGCCCGCGGACCCGCTGCGCTATCCGTTCGAGACCGCGCCCGGGCCCGACGACGTGATCGAGATTCGACCCGGCGTGCTGTGGGTGCGGCTCAAGCTGCCGTTCCGCCTCAACCACGTGAACATCTACCTGCTCGCCGACGGCGACGGCTGGACCATGGTCGACACAGGGATCGGCAACGACGAAACCATCGCGGCGTGGACGCAGCTGTTCGAGGGCGCGCTGCGCGGCGTCAGGATCACGCGGCTGATCGTCACCCACGCCCATCCGGATCACGTCGGTCTGGCGGGCTGGATCGTCGAACGGTTCGGCTGCCCGCTCCACATGTCGCAGGTCGAATACCTGCAGAGCGCCTATTTCCAGCATCGCGGCTCCGAGGAACGCAGGCAGGCGCAACGGCTGTTCTTCCGCCGCCACGGCATGGACGAGAGCCTCACCGACCAGTTGCTGGGCCGCGGCCAGGATTACCTGGCGCGGGTGTCGACGCTGCCGGCCTCGTATTACCGGCTGTCGCGCAACGACCAGCTCGTGATCGGCGCGCGACGCTTCACGGTCATCACCGGCGGCGGCCACGCGCTCGACCAGGTCATGCTCTACTGCGCCGATGACGGGCTGTTCCTGTCGGCGGATCAGGTGCTGAGCAAGATCTCGCCCAATGTCAGCGTCTGGGCGGTCGAGCCCGAAGCCAACTCGCTCGGGGAATACCTGCAGTCCCTGGAGGAACTCGACCGCACGTTGCCCGCCGAGGTGCTGGTGCTGCCCGGTCACGGCATTCCGTTCTTCGGGGTGAAAACCCGGATCCGCCAGCTCGCGGACCATCACGAGGAGCGCTGCCAGATGATCGTGACGGCCTGTCGCGCGGCGCCGCAAAGCTGCGCCCAGCTGGTCCCGGTCGTGTTCCACAAGCACACCCTCGATGCCCACCAGACCGGATTCGCCGCCGGCGAGGTGGTCGCCCATCTCAACCACCTGCTGGCGGAGCACCGGCTGGTGAGCCTGCTCTCCGGCGACGGCGTGCTGCGCTTTGCGCCGACCTGAATGATCGGGCTGCAGAATTTGCGGCTCGACAGCGAAGCTGGAAACGTTCTAAAAACACCTTCGCGCAGGACCTTTGAGGCTCTGCCCGGATCCCGGGGCAGAGCAAAAAATTGTCCTTTTACAACGGGTTAACCGGGGCGCGCGCGAATCGCTGTTCGGGATGTAGGGAGTTCGGGCGAATTTGCCCGCTCCGTCCGGGATTGCCGATGGATTACAGCCAGTTCTTCAAGACCGCGCTCGACCGCCTCCACGACGAACGCCGCTATCGCGTGTTCGCGGATCTGGAGCGCATCGCCGGACGGTTTCCGCACGCGATGTGGCACTCGCCGAAGGGCCCGCGCGACGTCGTGATCTGGTGCTCCAACGACTATCTGGGCATGGGCCAGCATCCCAAGGTGGTCGGCGCCATGGTCGAGACCGCCACGCGCGCCGGCACCGGCGCCGGCGGCACCCGCAACATCGCGGGCACCAATCATCCCTTGATCCTGCTGGAGCAGGAGCTCGCGGACCTGCACGGCAAGGAAGCCGCGCTGGTCTTCACCTCGGGCTATGTCTCCAACCAGACCGGCATCGCCACGCTCGCCAAGCTGCTTCCGAACTGCCTGATCCTGTCGGACGCGCTCAACCACAATTCGATGATCGAGGGCATTCGCCAGTCCGGCTGCGAGCGCGTCGTGTTCCGGCACAACGACGTCGCCCATCTCGAACAGCTGTTGCAGGCCGCGGATCGCGACCGCCCCAAGCTGATCGCGTGCGAGAGCCTGTATTCGATGGACGGCGACGTCGCGCCGCTGGCGAAGATCTGCGATCTGGCGGAGCGCTACGGCGCCATGACCTATGTCGACGAAGTCCACGCGGTCGGCATGTATGGCCCGCGCGGCGGCGGCATCGCCGACCGCGACGGCGTCATGCACCGCATCGACATCCTCGAGGGCACGCTCGCCAAGGCCTTTGGCTGCCTCGGCGGCTACATCGCCGCCAACGCCGACATCATCGACGCCGTGCGCTCCTATGCGCCGGGCTTCATCTTCACCACCGCGCTGCCGCCGGCGGTCTGCGCCGCCGCGACCGCCGCGATCCGCCACCTCAAGACCTCGCAATGGGAACGGCAGCGGCACCAGGACCGCGCGGCGCGCGTGAAATCCATCCTGGCCGCGGCCGGGCTGCCGGTGATGCCGAGCGACACCCATATCGTCCCGATCTTCGTCGGCGATCCGGAGCGCTGCAAGCGCGCCTGCGACATGCTGCTCGAGGACCACGGCATCTATATCCAGCCGATCAACTATCCGACGGTGGCGAAGGGCGCGGAACGGCTGCGCATCACGCCGTCGCCCTATCACGACGACCGGCTGATTGATCAGCTCGCCGAAGCCCTGGTCCAGGTCTGGCAGAAGCTCGACCTGCCGCTGCGCGCCAAGCCGCTGGCGGCGGAGTAGGCGTTTCGCCTGCAAAGCAAGTTCTCCGTCATGGCCGGGCTTGTCACCGCACGCCGGGTCCACCCGGCTTGCGGCACTTCAGAAAAACGCAACGCGGCAACCGCCGCGTTGCTACGCCATCC
>JBKQQE010000190.1:0-3216 GCA_052326245.1 Xanthobacteraceae bacterium
GGCTCACGCAAAAATCTCGTCGCCGTGGGCTTCGACATAGGCCGCGAGCCCGAGCGTGTGGTCGCGCGCGAGCTTCTCGGCGCGCTCGGTGTCGCGGTCCTCCAGCGCACTGATGATGCCGAGATGCTCCGGCAGCGACCTGGCGAGGCGCTCCTCGCGGCCGATGGTGAGCTGGCGATAGCCGCGCACGTGCAGCAGGATGTCGTTGGTCATGTCGACCAGCACCTGGGATTCGCTCAAGGCCAAGAGCGCCTGGTGGAAGGCGATGTTGGCGCGCGAATACTCCTCGACATGCTCCTGGGGCAGGCGGTCCTTGCCGAAATCCTTGAAGAAGCCGCGCAGCGCCGAGATATCCTTCTTGCGCGCGGTGGTGGTGATCAGCCGCGCCGCCATGCTCTCCAGCGCCGCCCAGGCGCGGATCATGTCGACCACCTCGGCCTTGCTCTTGCGCACCACCACGATGCCGCGGCGCGGCACGGTGCGCACGAAGCCGTCCTGCTCCAGCATGGCGATGGCTTCGCGGATCGGCGTGCGGCTCACTCCCAGCCGCTCCGACAGCGCGCGCTCATCGAGCATCACCGGCTCGGGCGTGGCGTAGATGTCCATCTTCAGGATGGCCTCTTTCAGCGCATCATAGGCCTTGGTCTTGAAGCTGGTCTCCGGCGCGATCCGCATGATCGCGATATCCGCCTCTGCCATCGGTTTCGCCTTGGTTGGTCTGCCGGCCATCGCTGATTCCCCCTGTGCGGAGCGGGAAGCTAACACGGCCATGTCCATTTGTACTTGGCATGCCAAATGCCAGCGAGTCAAGCGGACCTGCCGAAGTCCGGCGGAGCGGCGAACAGTCTTGACAAGGCTTGCTCTTGGTATACCAAATGCCAAGCTAAGGCAGCTCATGTGCGGCCCCGCTGTTTCGGCGGCGGGCGCGCGGTGGCAGGTTGCTTGCCAACCGCCGTTCAGGCGGCTGACGGACATCAAGGCGACAGGAGGAAGTCAATGACCCAGGACGCCCGGACCACGGTGCGCAAGGTACTCGATGCGGTGAAGGCGGCCGGGCGCAACAGCCTGACGGCACCGGAAGGCAAGCTGGTGTGCGATGCCTACGGCATCCCCGTGCCGCAGGAAGCGCTGGCGCAGTCGGCGGCGGAGGCGGCCAGGCTTGCCGGCGGCATGGGCTTTCCGGTGGTGATGAAGATCGTCTCCCCCGACATCCTGCACAAGACCGAGGCCGGCGGCGTCGTGGTCGGCGTCAACAGCGCCGCGGAGGCGGAAGCCGCCTATGACCGCATCCTCGGCAACGCCCGGAAATACAAGGCCGACGCCAAGATCGAGGGCATCCAGGTGCAGCAGATGCTCACCGGCGGCACCGAAGTGATCGTCGGCTCGATCACCGACGGCTCGTTCGGCAAGCTCGTCGCCTTCGGGCTCGGCGGCGTGCTGGTCGAGGTGCTGAAGGACGTCACCTTCCGCCTCGCGCCGGCGACCAACGACGACGCGCTGTCGATGCTCGACGGCATCCAGGCCCATGAGATGCTGAAGGGCGTGCGCGGCGGCGAGCCGGTCAGCCGCGAGGCGCTGGCCAACGTCATCGTCAAGGTGTCGCAGCTGGTCAGCGATTTCCCCGAGATCGTCGAGCTCGACCTCAACCCGGTGTTCGCGACCAAGGCCAGTGCGATTGCCGCCGACGTGCGCATCGTGGTCGATTTCGACTACAAGCCGCGTCCGGCGCCGCGCTCCAACGCCGAGATCGTCACGGCGATGAACCGCATCATGATGCCGAAGGCGGTCGCCGTGATCGGCGCCTCGGCGGAAGCCGGCAAGATCGGCAATTCGGTGATGAAGAACCTGATCAACGGCGGCTACAAGGGCGAGATCTATCCGATCCATCCCAAGGCCGACGAGATCCTGGGCTACAAGGCCTACAAGAGCGTCAAGGACGTCCCCGGCGTGATCGACACCGCGGTGTTCGCGATCCCCGCCAAACTCGTCGCCGCCGCGCTGGTCGAGTGCGGCGAGAAGAAGATCCCCGGCGCGGTGCTGATCCCGTCGGGCTTCGCCGAGGCCGGCGCGCCCGAGCTGCAGGCCGAGATCGTCGAGATCGGCAAGAAATACGACGTCCGGCTGATGGGGCCGAACATCTACGGCTTCTACTACACGCCCGCCAACCTGTGCGCGACCTTCTGCACCGCCTACGACGTCAAGGGCCACGCCGCGCTGTCGTCGCAGTCCGGCGGCATCGGCATGGCGATCATCGGCTTCTCGCGCTCGGCCAAGATGGGCGTCTCCGCCATCGTCGGGCTCGGCAACAAGTCCGACATCGACGAGGACGACCTGCTCGCCTTCTTCGAGCAGGATCCCAACACCAACCTGATCGCCCAGCATTGCGAGGACCTCAAGGACGGTCGCGCCTTCGCCGAAGCCGCCAAACGGGTGTCGAAGAAGAAGCCGGTGGTGGTGCTGAAGGCCGGCCGCACCTCGGCCGGCGCCAAGGCGGCGTCGTCCCACACCGGCGCGCTCGCCGGCAACGACAAGATCTACGAGGACGTGCTGAAGCAGTCGGGCGTGATCCGCGCCCGCTCGCTGCGCCAGTTGCTGGAATTCGCCCGCGGCATCCCGGTGCTGCCGACGCCGAAGGGCGAGAACGTGCTGATCATCACCGGCGCCGGCGGCTCCGGCGTGCTGCTGTCCGACGCGGTGGTCGACAACGGGCTCACGCTGATGGCGATGCCGCCGGATCTCGACGCCGCGTTCCGCAAGTTCATCCCGCCGTTCGGCGCCGCCGGCAATCCGGTCGACATCACCGGCGGCGAGCCGCCGATCACCTACGTCAACACCGTGAAGCTCGGGCTCTCCGACCCGCGCATCCATTCGCTGATCCTCGGCTACTGGCACACCATCGTGACGCCGCCGATGGTGTTCGCCCGCAACATGGTCGAGGTGAAGAAGGAGATGGAGGCGCAGGGCTTCGTCAAGCCGATCGTCGCCTCGCTCGCCGGCGACGTCGAGGTCGAGGAGGCCGCCGAATATCTCTACCAGCACGGCATCCCGGCCTACGCCTATTCCACCGAGCTGCCGGTGGAGGTGCTGGGCGCCAAGTACAAGTGGGCGCGCGGGGCGGGGCTGTTGTAGGGGGCATCTCGCAAGTCTATCGGCGCTCGCGCCGATTCATTTTGCATTCTGCGTCATGCCCGCGCTTGTCGCGGGCATCCACGTCTT